>CAMPIF010000012.1 GCA_946886245.1 Ectopseudomonas composti
TGGGGGCAGAGGACATGACGTGGCTCCAGAGAACGAGAGGGCGACGGCAGGGGCGCCGCGCTGGGCAAAAGCCGTTATCATAAGCGCCCCTTTGCCTGACCTGCCACGCCGGCGCCTGCTTATGATGACTGAAAACGACTACCTCCTGGCCTGGGCGGCCTACGGCATTGCCGCCCTGGGTTGCCTGTTGGTGTGGATGCGCCTGACCAGCTGGATGTGGCGCTACCTGCGCGAGCCGCTCGCGGTGCTGATGGCCGTGCTGCTGTTCAGCCCGACCATCGTCGACCCGGTACGCGAGCTGTTCGCGCCCGCCCTCGCGGTCACCGCCATGGACGTACTGCTCAAGGTGGGCAACAACGCCTGGCGCGCGGTCGCCGACCTGGCGCTCTACAGCTTGATCGCGCTTGCCGTTTACCTGGTGTTCGTCGCTGTTCGCTGGCCCATCGAACGCTGGTGGAAGGGGCGCAAGAGCGAACCTGTAGCCGAGCCCGACGAAGACCCGCGCACCCTGCGCGAACGCATGGAAGAGGACGACGACCTGCCGATTCGCGACTACGAGCGCGATCGCTCTGGCCGTATGGAACCGCGTATTTGATCTGACCCCTTGCGCCTGTCGGCCCAGGCGTTCAGCATGAACGCCTTGTGCAAGGGAGGCCCGATGGATTGCGTGTTCTGTGGCATTGCCGAGCAACGGCTACCGGCTCATCGTCTGTATGAAGACGACGATTTCATCGTGCTGCTGGACATCTTCCCGATGCGTCCGGCCCATGTGCTGATCGTCAGTCGCCTGCATGCACCGTTTCTAGGTGAGCTGCCGCCAGCGGTTCGTGAGCGTCTGCTGGCCTTGGCCGTGCGTGTGGCCGCTGCACTGCGTGAGGCGGGCTTTGGCAAGAATGGCATCAACCTGCTGATCAACGACGGCCCGGATGCCAATCAGCACGTGCCCCATCTGCATCTACACCTGATTCCGCGTCGGCCGGGTGACCTGCCGGCATTGCTCTGGCGACTGCTGGTGCGTTTTCTGCCAATGGGCCGCAAGCGCCTCGACGCGCGCCTGCAGGACGAAGCCGATCGCTTGCGCCTGATCCTCGGCAAGGAGAATTGATTCGATGTGCGAATTGCTCGGCATGAGCGCCAATGTACCCACCGATATCGTGTTCAGCTTTACCGGGCTGATGCAGCGTGGCGGCCGCACCGGGCCGCACCGCGATGGTTGGGGCATCGGCTTCTACGAGGGGCGTGGTCTGCGTCTGTTTCAGGACCCGCGGGCGAGCAGCGAATCCGAGGTGGCGCAGCTGGTGCAGCGCTACCCGATCAAGAGCGAGGTGGTGATCGGCCATATCCGCCAGGCCAATGTCGGCAAGGTCAGCCTGGTCAATACCCACCCCTTCAGCCGCGAGTTGTGGGGGCGTAACTGGTGTTTCGCGCACAATGGCCAACTGGCGGGCCTGGAAGGTTCCACCACCTTCTACCGACCGGTCGGCGAAACTGACAGCGAGGCGGCGTTCTGCGATCTGCTCAACCGCGTGCGTCGCGCCTTTCCCGAGCCGGTATCGGTGGAAATGCTCCTGCCGGTGCTGGTGGCGGCCTGTGCCAGCTACCGCAAGCTCGGCGTGTTCAACTGCCTGCTCAGCGATGGCGACTGGCTGTTCAGCTTCTGTTCGACCAAGCTCGCGCATATCACCCGCCGCGCGCCGTTCGGCCCCGCGCAACTCAAGGACGCCGACCTGAAGGTGGATTTCCAGTCGCAAACCACGCCCAACGACGTGGTGACGGTGATTGCCACCGAACCTTTGACCGACAACGAACAATGGTCGCTGTACCAGCCGGGCGAATGGCGCCTGTGGCGCCGCGGCGAATGCATCACTGACGGCAAGGCCTGATCCCATGCTCAGAAGTTACCTGCGCCTGACGCTGTTCGCTCTTGGCCTGTTGTTCGGCGTGCAGGTGCCGGGCTTCGTCGATGACTACGCCAAGCGCGTCGAGGCTCATCGCCTGGAGTCGCAGCAGAGTCTCAAAGGCTTTCAGGAAACTGCGCGCAATTTCTTCAAGGGCGATATGGACGCGCTGGTCGCGCACTATCGTGTCAGCGACGACCCGGTGATGCGCAGCGATGCCAATAGCGTGGCGCACCTGGTGCAGCGCTCGGCCTTGCTCGAACGCGAATGGCAGGCCATGCAGGGCCCCTGGTACGCCCAGGCCTGGCACCTGGCGAGCGGCGCGGATCAGGCATTGTTCGAGGAAACCCTGCAGGCATACCGTTATCAGGTGCTGTTTACCCCGGATGCGATTCTCTGGGGCGTGATCAGCGCGCTGCTGCTGGCCTGGCTGGCGGAGCTGCTGGTGGTGCTGTGCGGCTGGATGTTCGGCGCAGGGCAGACCCGGCGTGCGCAGCAGCGTCACTGGCGCTGAATATCCGGGCAGAACACCGGTGATGGCTGAGCACGGCGCTCAATAGTCGAGTGCCAGCTCCGGCCCCAGGTAGGCATTGACCTGGAGGATATCGTCCTCGCCGAGCAGGCCGACCGCCGCGGCCAGCTGCAGGCGTGCGAGCAGATAGCGCAGTTTGGCTTCGAGCAGGTCGCGGCGGGCGATGAACACCTGTTCTTCGGCGTTGAGGATATCCACATTGGTACTTGAGCCTGCGAGAAAGCCCTTGCGCGCCGAATCCTGCGCCCGCTCGCTGGAAATGACGGCCTGCTGCAGGGCGCGAATGCGCGCCTGGCCGCTCTGCACGCCACGGAACTCACGGGTTGTGGCGGAGAACACCTCCTCGCGGCTGGCATTGACTTCTTCCCCGGCCTGTTCACGGCTCGCGGTGGCCTGGCGCACCCGTGCACTGACTCCGCCGCCGGAGTAAAGCGGCATGGTGAATTCCAGGCCGATGGAGCTGTAGCGGTTGGTCTGGTTGATGGTGGACAGCGAATCGCTCTCGCTATCGGTATAGCCCAGTACCAGATCAAGCGTGGGCCAGTGAGCGCTGCTGGCGCGTTTGACCTCCTCTTCGGCGAGGCCGTGATTGAGCTGTCGCGCGCGCAGCGAGGGATTGTTCAATTGCGCCTTTTGTAGCCAGTCCTGCAGGTTGTCCGGTTGCAGGGGCGGGGTTGGAAAGTCCGCGTGCAGGGTGGAGAGCTGATCCAGGTTGTTGCCGAGCAACTCCTGCAGCAGGCGCAGGGCGACGACCAGATTGTCCTCGGCTTCGATCACGCCGGCCTGCGCCAGGTCACGTCGGGCGGTGGCCTGGTCGACGTCGGTGATGGTGCCGTCGCCCAGATCGAAGCGGCGCTTGGCGGCCGCTACCTGCTGCTCGAAAGCCTTGAGCTTGGCGCGCGAAAGGTCGATGGTCTCGCGCGTCAGCAACACATCGAAATAGCGACTGGCCAGACGTACGGCAACGCCCTGGGTCTTGGCGTCGAACACCGCTTCGCTGTAGCTGGCGCGTTGCTTGCCCTGGCGGTACTCGACCATTTTCTGGCGGTTGTACAGCGGCTGACGCAATTGCACGCTGAGGTTTTCCGAGTCGTAGTCCAGATCGTTCTCGATGCGCCGGCCAAGTACATTCTGTTGCTCCTGGGTGCCGTCGACCTGGCTTTTGCTGGCCCTGGCCGTGACCTGCGGCAGCAGCCCGGCTCTGCCGATGGCGGGGTTTTCCAGACCGGCTGCACGTTCGTGGACGGCCGCACGATAGGTCGGGCCCTGCAGTTGCAGCAATTCCCAGGCCTGTAACAGGTCCATGGAGTGGGCGGGCAGGCTGATCAGGCAGCACAGGCCTGACAGGAGCTGGCGTACGAGCATGTCATTGCTCCTTGAAGGCCCCGTCGATACGGTCGAGCATGGGCTTCATCAGATAGCTCATCAGGTTGCGTTCACCGGTCTTGATCGTCACGGTGGCCGGCATGCCGGGGCGAATGCGATTGCTGCCCAGCTTGTCCATGCCTTCGGCGGTGACCTCGATCTCGGCCAGGTAGTAGGGCTGCTTGTTGGCCTCGTCGATAAGGCGATCGGCGGAAATCGTCAGCACGCGACCGGGGATGTTCGGCGTCTGCGCGTGGTTGAATGCCGGGAAGGCGATGTCCACCGGCAGTCCGGGTTGCATCTTGTCGATGGCCTGCACCGGCACCATGGCATCGACCTGCAGCGGTTCATTGGCCGGCACCACGTCCATTATCCGCGAACCGGCCTGGATCACCCCGCCTATGGTGGAGGCGGACAACCCCAGTACCACGCCGTCGATGGGCGAGCGGATCACCGTGTTGGTGACTTCGTAGTCCAGTGCCCGCAGGCGGTCGGCGAGGGCGGCGGCCTCTTTCTGCATATCGCTGAGCTGCGATTGCACTTCCTGCTGGTAATTCTGTTCAAGCTGGAGGATGCGCAGTTTGAGTTCGGCGATCTGATTGCGCGTACGCCCCGTGTCGGCGATGTTCTGCGCCAGCGAGGCGCTCAGTTCGGCGGCGTTGCGTTCCAGTTCGAGCATGCGGTTGCGCGTCACATAGCCTTCCGCCGCGAGGCTGCGTACGCCGTCGAGCTCCTGGTCGAGCAGCCTGATCTGCGCGCTGCGCGAGTACTGGACCTGGCGCAGGCCCTTGAGCTGTTCCTCGGCGCCGAGGATGTTCTCGCGGAGAATCTCGGCTTCGCCGGTCAACGCCCTACGGCGGGTGGTGAACAGGCGCTGCTGCAGGGCGACGGAGGCATGCAGGCGTGGGTCGTCGGCGAAGCGGCTGAGCAACTCAGGGTCGAACTCGACCTGTGCCGCGCCGTCGCGCTCGGCCTGCAGGCGACTTTTCACCGTGCTGACCACTATGTACTGCGCGCGGACCATGCCCTGCTCGGCAATGGCGCGGGTGGCGTCCAGTTCGATCAGCGGCTGGTTGCGTTGCACCAGATCACCCTCGCGCACCAGGATGGCGCCGACAGAGCCGCCGGTCAGGTGCTGGATGGTCTTGCGGTTGTCGGTGACGTTGACCGTGGCATTGGCCACCACTCCGGCATCCAGTGGCGCGAGAATGGCCCAGAGAATGAATCCGCCGAAGCCGGCGAGCACCAGCGACAAGCCCCAGCGACTGGGTTTGCCGTCGTCCATGTCAACGGTGCAGGGGCTATCCGTCAGTATCAGCCCCTTGCTTTCGAACTGCAGATCGGACATGACATGTCACTCCTTGGCCCGTACCGAGGCCAGGGTCGGCGCCCCTTTGCCGGTGGGGACCACGTTGGCCTGGCGCAGCGCGGCGAATACCTCATCGCGGCTGCCGAACATCTGCACGGCGCCTTCGCGCAGTACCAGCACCTTGTCCACCATGCTCAGCACGGTGGGGCGGTGGGAGATCAGCACCAGGGTCTTGCCGCGTTGCTTGAGGTCGAGCAGCGCTTGCAGCAGCGCCGCTTCGCCGACGTCGTCGAGGCTGGCGTTGGGCTCGTCGAGAACGATCAGCGAGGGCTCGCCATAGAGCGCGCGGGCCAGGCCGATGCGCTGCTTCTGGCCGCCGGACAACGAGCCTCCGTCGGCGCTCAGGTGGGTGTCATAGCCTTGCGGCAGGTGCAGGATCATCTCGTGCACGCCGGCCTGCCTGGCGGCCAGGATCACTGCCTCACTGTCGATTGCCCCGAAGCGCGCGATGTTCTCGGCGACGCTGCCCTCGAACAGCTCGACGTCCTGCGGCAGGTAGCCGAGCCAGGGACCCAGTTCGGCCTTGTTCCATTGATAGATATCGGCGCCGTCCAGGCGCACCTTGCCGCCTTGCGCTTGCCAGACGCCGACCAGCAGGCGTGCCAGGGTGGATTTGCCCGATGCCGAGGGCCCGATGATGCCCAGAGCCTCGCCGGGCGCCAGGTTGAAACTGACGCCGCGCAGGATCGGCGTGGGCGAACCCGGTGCGCTGGCGAAGGCGTTCTCCACGTGGAGCATGCCCAGTGGCTTGGGTAGCGGCATGGAGGGCTTGTGCGCAGGAAAATCGCTCAGCAGCCCGGACAACCGGGCCCAGGCGGCGCGGCTGGAGAGCAGTTGCTTCCAGGCCGAGATCACCTGCTCCACCGGCGCCAGGGCACGACCGGAGAGGATCGAGCTGGCGATCATCATGCCCGGAGTGATCGTGCCCTGGATTGCCAGCAAGGCGCCGGCGCCCAGGATCAGCGACTGCAGGGTGACACGCACGAAGCGACTGGCCCCGGCGATGTAGGCTGCGCGGTCGGAGGCCAGGGTTTGCAGCTCGAGAATCTTCAGGTGGTTGCCGAACCAGCGCTGACGAATTGCCGGCAGCATGCCCATGGCCTCTATCACTTCGGCATTGCGCAGGTTGTTGTTGGCGAAGCTGCCGGATACCAGCGAGGCCTGATTGGCCTCGGCCAGCGGCTTGCGGGTGCTGACTTCGGTCAGCCAGGCCAGGCCCACCAGCAGTAACGAGCCGATCAGGGTGATCAGGCCGAGCAGTGGGTGTACCAGGTAGATCACCAGCAGGAAGATGGGGGTCCAGGGGGCGTCGAAGAAGGCGAACAGGCCGTTACCGGTGAGAAACTGGCGAACCTGCGAGAGATCCTGCAGCGCCTGTGCCGGGTTGCCGCCGGCGCGGCGCAGGTTGCGCTCGAAGGCGGCGCCGAAGATGCGCTTGTTGAGCATCATGTCGAGACGGTTGCCGACGCGGATCAGCACGCTCGAGCGCACCACCTCCAACAGCGCCATCAGTACATACAGACCGATCACCAGCACGGTGAGCATCAGCAGGGTGGTGACGTTGCTGCTGACCAGGGCGCGATCATAGACCTGCAGCATATAAACGGCCGGTGTCAGCATCAGCAGGTTGATCACCCCGCTGAAGGCGGCCAGGGCGTAGAAGGTGCGGCGCAGGCGAAACAGCACCTCGGCCAGCTCGGAACGCGGGGGCTGCGGGACGTCCATGGGACCCTCCGGCACTGCATGTTCGCTGGGCGTCCTGCGTGGGGTGACGGCTTTTCGACGATTGTTGTGCAGGACTGTCTATTGGAGACGTTTTTTTGTCTCCTAAGGTATCGCTCTCTAGGTATAGATGGGATTTTCGTCGATGTACAAGGGATTCAAGCGTCTTATTTTTTCGATGCTTCGTTTTGTTTCGTCAAAAAAAATCTTTATTCAATAAATGCTTATATAAATGTCTGAGGGTTTATGAGGCGACTGACGGTATCTTGACAATCCTATTGGCTAGGACTTAAGTCTAGTCGTGTGATCCAAGCCAAGAAGTCGACACGGCTCTCCTTGGCGAGCTCCGGCATGGGGGCGATCACCATCGGAATCACGCTTTACCGGACGCCTGAGGCGTCTTTGCCAGGGCATTTCGCCGACCCGCAATTGCACGGGTCTCATGGTGCCTGATTTCTGACGCAAGGTTTCTTGCCGGCGTCAGCATAGGGACATACCAAGCACTGATTGCACGCCGATCAGCCCAGCATGTCGGCGTGGCAGCGTCTGGCCTCTATCCCGGGAACGCTCTGACGATTGCGCGATGCGCAACGGACGGAGTGGGCTGCTTCTTTGCCAGGGATTCCTCCGACTTCGCGCATTCAGTTGCTGGGTATCCGAGGTGCAAGGAAATGGCCAATTTCATCAAGTCCGATCTCGAGTTCATCCTTCAGCAGATATTCATTGCCGAGGCGCATGCCGCCGGGCAGAGCCTGAGTGAATTGCTGCCCAACTCCCAGGTACCCTGGGGGCTGCGTACAGTGGATGGCAGCTACAACAACCTGGTGGAGGGCCGTACCTTCTGGGGTGCCGCCGACCAGGATTTCCTCCTGTTGCTGGACCAGCAGTTTCGCAATGACCAGGACGGCGACACCTTCGATATGAACGGCGGTGCGCCGGGAGGAGAGGTGACCAACACCGACTACGGCGCCACCGGCAATGTGGCCGATGCCGACCCGCGGATCATCTCCAACCTGATCGTCGACCAGACCATCAGCAATCCGGCGGCGGTGCAGGCTTTCATTGATATCGGGATGGGCATGCTGGCCGACGGTAGCCAGCTGGACCCGGATGGCAACCCCTATCCCGTTGGCACCGTACTGAATCTCGACGGAGTGGCGATTCCTGCCGGCCAATCGTTATTCATCCCCAACACTGCGCCGGACGAAGGGCTTTCGGCCGGCTTCAACACCTGGTTCACCTTCTTCGGCCAGTTTTTCGACCATGGCCTGGACCTGGTCAACAAGGGCAGTAACGGCTTCGTCTTCATTGCGCTGCAGCCGGACGACCCGCTGTACAACCCGGCCACACCGCAGACCAACTTCATGGTGGTTACCCGTGCCAGCGTCGAGGTGGACGCGGACGGTAACCGTGTGCACGTCAACCAGACCACGCCGTTTGTCGACCAGAACCAGACCTACAGCTCGCACGCCTCGCACCAGGTGTTCCTGCGGGCCTATGTGCTGGTGGATGGCCAACCCATGGTCACCGGCAAACTGCTGACCAACCGAGATCTGGGCGGCGACGGCATTTTCGGCACCGAGGACGACGTGGAGCTGGGCGGTATGGCGACCTGGGGCGTGCTCAAGGCGCAGGCCCGCGACGTGCTGGGCATCGAACTGGACGATCAAGACGTCGGCCGGGTGCCGTTGCTGGCAACCGACCAGTATGGCAACTTCATCCCGGGTGCAGGCGGCATGCCGCAACTGGTCACGGCTGGTGGCCTGGTCGAGGCCAGCCTGGCTGCACCCGTGGACGCGTCCCTGGCGCTGAGCACCGGTCATGGCTTCCTCGACGACATCGCCCATTCGGCCAACCCGTTCAACAGCCAGACCGGCGCGCCGCTGGTGGCCGATGCCGATGACGTGGCCGGGGTCAACGACGGCCTGGCTGGCAGCTACGATGACGAATTGCTCGACGCCCACTTCATGGCCGGTGACGGCCGGGTCAACGAGAACATCGGCCTGACTGCCGTACACCATGTGTTCCACGCCGAACACAACCGCCTGGTCGAACACACCAAGGACGTGGCCCTGCAGGCCGCCGCCGATGGCGATATCGCCTTTCTCAACCAGTGGCTGCTGCAGCCGGTCGGTGCGATTCCGGCCGATCTGTCGACTCTGGTATGGAACGGCGAACGGCTGTTCCAGGCCGCCAAATTCGGCACCGAGATGCAGTACCAGCACCTGGTGTTCGAGGAGTTCGCGCGCAAGGTGCAGCCATTGGTGGACGAGTTCCTCATCCCCAACGGTTACGATGCCAGCATCAACCCGGCGATCATGGCCGAGTTCGCTCACACCGTGTATCGCTTCGGTCACTCGATGCTGACCGAGACGGTCGATCGCTTCGATCCGAGCTTCCAGAACGACAGCAGCATGGGGCTGATCGAGGCCTTCCTCAACCCGCTGGCATTCGACGATAACGGCACGCTGTCGCCCGAAGAGGCCGCCGGTGCCATCGTCCGTGGTCTGACCCGGCAACTGGGCAACGAGATCGACGAGTTCGTCACCGGCGCCTTGCGCAGCAACCTGCTCGGCCTGCCGCTGGACCTGGCGGCGATCAATATCGCCCGGGGCCGCGACACGGGCGTGCCGTCGCTGAACGAGGCGCGCGCCGAATTCTTCGCCATGACCGGCGATAGCCAACTGCGTCCCTACACCAGCT
Source organism: Ectopseudomonas composti (assembly GCA_946886245.1). The sequence continues at coordinate 9,590 of CAMPIF010000012.1, forward strand.
GGCTGGACTTCGCCCTGCATCTGAAACATCCGGAGTCGCTGATCAACTTCATCGCCGCCTATGGCACGCATGCCAGCATCACCGGGGTGACCTCGCTGGCGGCCAAGCGTGCTGCGGCCATGGATATCGTGCTCGGTGGCGGCGCGATCTCCGACGACGCGCGCATGGCCTTCCTCAGCGGGCCGGCGGCCAGCACCGGGGTCAACGCCATCGACTTCTGGATCGGCGGCCTGGCCGAGAAGATCATGCCCTTCGGCGGCATGCTCGGCTCCAGCTTCAACTTCGTCTTCGAGACGCAGATGGAGGCGCTGCAGAACGGTGACCGCTTCTACTACCTGGCGCGCCTGGACGGCCTCAACTTCCTTACCGAGATGGAGGACAATTCCTTCGCCAAGCTGGTGATGCGCCATACCGATGCGGTGCACCTGCCGGCGGATATCTTCTCCAGGCCGGGGCTGATCCTCGAAGTGAATCAGTCGGCGCAGTTCAACGACGGGCTCGGTAGCGCCGACCCGGTTGGCGACAATCCGCTGATCCCGCTGGTCATCCGCGACAACCCGCAGACGCCGGAGGTCGACACCCACTACCTGCGTTACACCGGCGACGAGCACGTGGTGCTCGGTGGCACCGCTGACGACGACGTGATGGTCGGCAGTATCGGCGACGACACCCTGTGGGGCGATGGCGGCAATGACCGCCTGGAAGGTGGCGACGGCAACGACATGATCGAAGGCGGCGCCGGCGACGACATCATCACCGACAAGGGCGGTGACGATGTGCTCAAGGGTGGTGACGGCAACGACGTGATCCACGGCGGCAACGGCTTCAATCTGATCCTCGGCGGCCATGGCAACGACTTCATCATCACCGGTGAGGACGTTTCGGAGGTCTTTGCCGGCACCGGCAACGACTTCATCCTCGGTGCCAAGGGCAATCTGCAGACCGCCGGTAACGAGGGCGACGACTGGATCGAGATCGGCACCCAGGACGGCGCCCCCGGCGACAACCTCGAGCCGTTCTCCACCGATACCGTGAACGGCCATGACGTGTTCGTCGGCGGTCCCGGTTTCGACGAGGTGATAGGCGAGGGCGGCGATGACATCATGATCGGCTCCGAAGGCGCCGATCACTTCGACGGCAACTCCGGCTTCGACTGGGCGGTGTACAAGGACGATCAGGTCGGGGTGAAGGTCGACCTGATCGTCGACGACTTCGTCGAGCCGCCGGTGGCGCCATCCAATGCCGGTATCCTCGACCGCTTCGCCGAGGTGGAAGGCCTGTCCGGTTCGGCCCAGGCCGATATCCTGCGCGGCGACAACGCCGACGCAGCGCTGATCGCCCAGGCCGGTGCCCAGGGCAGTCTGCTGACTGCCGAGGGCATCGCTCGCATCACCAACCTGCAGCAGATGCTAACCGAGTTCTTCGGGGCGCCGCAGACCTCCTTCGGTAGTGGCAATATCATCCTCGGCGGCGGCGGCAGCGACGTGTTGGAAGGTCGCGGCGGCGACGACCTGATCGACGGTGATCGCTGGCTCAACGTGCGCATCAGCGTGCGTGAGAACAACGACGGTACCGGCAATGAGATCGCGTCCTTCGACAGCATGAAGGACATGATCACGCTGATGCTCGACGGCGTTTACAACCCTGGGCAACTGGTGATCCAGCGCGAGATTCTCGATGGCGCCGATAGCTTCGACACCGCGCTGTACGGCGGGCTTCGCGAAAACTACACGGTGACCACACTGGCCGGTATGACCACGGTCACCGACAACGTCGGCGACGAGGGCACCGACCGCCTGCTCAATATCGAGCGCATTCAGTTCGCCGACAGCGCCCTGGTGCTGGTCGGCGGTGTGTTCGTCGAGGAAGTGGCGGGTAGCGAACAGGGCGGCAACTTCTCGCCCACCGGCGCGCTGCAGATTCTCGACGTCAATGGCGACCCCATCGATGCTCCGGCCGTGGGTCAGCTGCTGCGGGTTTCCGCTGCAGGCGTCGGCGACGAGGACAATGCAAATGGCCTGATCAACGCTCGGCCGGTCAGCTATATCTGGCAATACGAGGCGGATCCGGGTTCGGGTACCTTCCAGGATATCGTCGAAGAAGGTGGTGCGCGGCCGTCCACCCAGGATGGCGTCTCCTATCGCGTCAGCCCCGACCTGGACGGTCTGGCGATTCGCGTGATCGCCATTTACCAGGACGATAACGGCGTGCTGGAGCGGGTGGCCTCGGCGGCCACAGACCCGGTGGCGGGCGGCGAACTGCCGTTGCCGCCGGCTCCGCTGCCGGTGGAAAGCGAGGTGGTCAGCCCCGGCAACGGTCTGCGGATGATTCGCTCCGACCTGCAGTTCATCCTCGACCAGATCATCATCGCCGAGCGCCATGCCGCCGGTGAGGAGCTGATGGACATCATCCCCAACTCGCGTCTGCCCTGGGGCCTGCGCACGGTGGATGGTACGTTCAACAACCTGGTCTCCGGGCAGGAGCACTTCGGTGCGGCAGATCAGCCGTTCCCGACCTCGACGACGCAGGACTTCATCAACGACCCCGATGGCGACACCATCGACTTCAATGGACCGGGCATTCCGGGCGGTGAATTCAGCAACGGCAACTATGCCTACGATCCGGCCGATGTGACCAATCCGAACGATCCCAGCGCGCCCTGGAACGTGGTGGATGCCGATCCACGGACCATCTCCAACCTGATCGTCGACCAGACCATCACCAACCTGGCGGCGGTGCAGGCCTATGTCGATGCCGAGCTTGGCTTCCTGGCCAATGGCACCACCGACCTGGACCCGGACGGCAATCCCTATGCCGAGGGCACGCTGCTCGATCTGAACGGGGTGGCCATTGAGGAAGGTATGCCGCTGTTTATCCCCAACAGCGCACCGGACGAAGGACTGTCGGCCGGCTTCAACTCCTGGTTCACCCTGTTCGGCCAGTTCTTCGATCACGGCCTGGACCTGGTCAACAAGGGCGGCAACGGCACGGTGTTCATCCCGCTGCAGCCGGACGACCCGCTCTATGTCGAGGGCGGCTCGGCCAATTTCATGGTCCTGACCCGGGCCACCAATCAGGCGGTTCAGGCCGGTGAGGATGGCGAGTTCGGCACCTCGGACGACGTGCATGTGCATGTCAACCAGACCACGCCCTTCGTCGACCAGAACCAGACCTACACCTCGCATGCGTCGCACCAGGTGTTCCTGCGTGAATACGCCATGACCGACGAGGGGCCGGTGGCCACCGGGCGCCTGCTCAATGGTGCCGATGGCGGCCTGCCGACCTGGGCCGAGGTCAAGGCTCAGGCGCTCGACATGCTGGGCATCGTGCTGAGCGATGCCGATGTGGTGAATGTGCCGCTGCTGGCGACCGACCAGTACGGCAAGTTCATCCCCGGCCCCGACGGTTATCCGCAGTTCGTCACGGGCGGCGGTCTGGTCTCTGCCGGGCCTGGCGGGGTGGCGGTACCCAATGATGTGATTCGTACCAATCACGCCTTCCTCGACGATATCGCGCACAACGCCAGTCCCTTCAACAGCCAGACCGGCGCACTGAAGACCGCCGACGGTGATGCGGCAGTGGGGTTGACCCTCGGCGATGGGCAGAGCAGCGGCAACACCTATGATGATGAGCTGCTCGATGCCCACTTCATCACCGGCGACGGCCGTGGCAACGAGAATATCGGCCTGACCGCCATCCACCATGTGTTCCACGCCGAGCATAACCGCGTGGTGACGCATACCAAGGATGTGGTGCTGGCCTCCAACGACATCGACTTCATCAACCAGTGGTTGCTGGAGCCGGTCGATAGTCTGCCGGACAGCCCGGATGGGTTGCTGTGGAATGGCGAGCGACTGTTCCAGGCCGCGCGTTTCGCCACCGAGATGCAGTATCAGCACCTGGTGTTCGAGGAGTTCGCGCGCAAGGTGCAGCCGCAGGTGGACGTGTTCTTCAACGCCACCCAGGTGTACGACAGCACGTTGAATCCGGCAATCATGGCCGAGTTCGCCCACGTGGTGTACCGCTTCGGCCACTCGATGCTGACCGAGACGGTGGATCGCTTCGATCCGAACTTCGTCTCCAGCGAACTGGGGCTGATCGAGGCCTTCCTCAACCCACTGATGTTCAACCAGCTGAACAATCCGGACTTCGATCCGCTGCAGCCGGTAGGGCCGGGTAATGAACAGTACATCAGCGTCTCGGCGGAAGAGGCCGCTGGCGCCCTGGCGCGCGGCATGACCCGGCAGTTGGGCAACGAGATCGATGAGTTCGTCACCGAGGCCCTGCGCAACAACCTGCTCGGCCTGCCGCTGGACCTGGCCACCATCAACCTGGCACGCGGTCGCGAGACCGGGGTGCCGTCGCTCAATGCGGCGCGCCAGGAGTTCTACGAAATGACCGGCGATAGCCAGCTGAAGCCGTACACCAGCTGGATCGATTTCGCCATGAACCTCAAGCACCAGACCTCGCTGGTCAACTTCATCGCGGCCTACGGTACGCATGCCGCCCTGCAGGCACTCGATGTCGATACTCTGGCCGAGAAACGCGCGGTGGCCTTCGCCCTGGTATTCGGCGGCACGGCACTGATCGATGACGGTACGGCAGAGGGCCGATTGTTCGATGCGGACGCCGAAGGCGTCGACCGCATGGCCTTCCTCAATGGCCCGGCGGCAACCACCGGGGTCAACGCCATCGACTTCTGGATCGGCGGCCTGGCCGAGAAGATCATGCCCTTCGGCGGCATGCTCGGCTCCAGCTTCAACTTCGTCTTCGAGACGCAGATGGAGGCGCTGCAGGATGCCGACCGCTTCTACTATCTGGAACGGCTGGCTGGCCTGAACATGCTCACCGAGATGGAGAACAACTTCTTCTCGCGCATGGTCATGGCCAACACCGATGCCACCCACCTGCCGGGGGATATCTTCTCCACGCCGGGCTTTATCCTCGAAGTGAACCAGGCTCAGCAGTACACCGGCCTGGGCGTCGACGGCCGCGCCGATCCGGATAGCGGCGACCCGCTGCTACCGGAAGTGATTCGCGGGCCGAACTTCCTGCAGTACAACGGCGACGAGCACGTGGTGCTCGGCGGCACGGACGGCAATGACACCCTGATCGGCAGCATCGGCGACGACACCCTGTGGGGCGACGCCGGCAATGATCGTCTGGAGGGCGGCTTCGGCAACGACTTGCACATGGGCGGGGCCGGCGACGACATCATTACCGACATGGGCGGTGACGACATCATCCGCGCCGGCGAAGGCAACGACGTGGTGCATGCCGGCAATGGCATCAATCTGGTGATGGCCGGCCACGGCAAGGACTTCGTCGTCTCCGGCGAGGATTCCACCGAGGTGTTCGGCGGCCCGGGCGACGACTTCATCCTCGGCACCCGTGGCAACGAGGCGCAGTTCGGTAACGAAGGCAACGACTGGCTGGAACTGGGCGGTCCCGACGGCAACGGCGGCGACAACTTCAATGAGTTCGGCCTGGACGACGTGATCGGCCACGACGTATTCATCGGCGAGTTCGGCATCATCGACCGCATGGACGGCGAGGGTGGCGACGACATCATGTTCGGCAACGGCGGCCAGGGTGACCGCTACGTCGGCGGCTCCGGCTTCGACTGGGCGGGCTTCCGCGACGATCCGTTCGGGGTCAACGTGGACTTCCGTCTGCGCGCCTTCGACGAAACACCGGTGGCACCGTCCGATGTGTCGGCGCTGGCGCGCTTCGAGTTCATGGAAGGGCTGTCGGGTTCGCAGCATGCCGACATCCTCAACGGCGACGACCGTGACGCCACGGCCATTGCGCTGTCCGGCGCCTACGGCAGCGTGCTCAGTGACGACTACATGGACATGGTCGACGGCTTGCGGGCGTTCATCAACGAACTGGCCGATCCGTTGACCAGCTTCGGCGAGGTCACCTCCTTCGGAGCGGGCAATATCATCCTCGGTGGCAACGGCAGCGACCTGATTGCCGGTAACGGCGGCGACGATCTGATCGACGGTGACATGTGGCTCAACGTGCGCATCAGCGTGCGTGAGAACAACGATGGTAGCGGCGCAGAAATCGCCAGCTTCAACAGCATGGTGCCGATGATCCCGCTGATGCTCAACGGCACCTACAACCCGGGGCAACTGGTCATCGTCCGCGAGCTGATGTCCGGCACGGTCGACCCGGACGACCTCGGGCAGTCCTTCGACACGGCAGTCTACTCCGGGTTGATGTCCGAGTATGAAGTGCTCGAGTGGGGCGATGGCCTGTTCGGTGTACGCCACGTCGGTCTGGATGGTTTGGACAACGACGGTGACGGTTTCCTCGACGTAGTCGGTGCCGATGGCGCGGACATGATCCGCAATATCGAGCGCATCCAGTTCAACGACCAGGTCATGGTGCTGGTCGAAGGGCGCAACGCCGAGGTGGAAGGTGCGCTGCGCATCAGCGATGGCTCGCCCAGCGTCGGCCAGGTGCTCAGTGTTTCGGCCGCCTGGATCACCGACGGCGACAACGTCAGCGCCAGTAACCTGGGTGGTTCGATCACCGGCCCCGTCAGCTACTACTGGCAGGTGGACCCCGAGGGTGACGGCACCTTCGAGGATATCGTGACGGAAAACATCGGCGGCGAGGCTGCCCGTGCCACCGGCCCGAACTTCACCGTGACCCCTGAGTTCGAGGGGTTGGCCCTGCGCGTCAAGGCGATCTACAAGGACGCCCACGGCGTGCTGGAAACCGTGCTCTCGGCGCCGACCAGTTTGGTCGTGCAAGGTGGCGATCCGAACGATCTGCCGGTGGGAACCGTGCTGCTCAGCAATCTGACACCTGTCACCGGTCAGCAGATTGAAGCAACGCCTGCGTTCACTGATGCAGATGGGCTCGATGGCGTCGAGCTGCACTATCAATGGCAAGCCGGCGATGGGCAGAGCTTCGCCAACATACCCGGAGCCAACAGCGCGACCTTCGTTCCCGGTCAGGCACTGGCCGGTCAGACGCTCCGCGTCGTTGTCAGCTACACCGATAACGGCAACACGCTGGAGTTCGTCACCTCGTCCGCAGTCGTTCTCGGTCTCGGTGCAGTAGGCACCGAAGGCAACGATGTGATGATCGGCACGCCGGGTGTCGATCTGCTCGAAGGGCTGGGCGGTAACGACAGCCTCTTCGGGCTGGCCAACAACGACATCCTCGATGGCGGTGCCGGCAATGACCTGATCAATGGTGGCGAGGGCGACGACCAGATGATCGGTGGTGCCGGCAATGACACCTTCGTGGTCGATAGCCTGGGCGATCAGGCGATCGAGCAACTGGGTGGCGGTACGGATACCGTGCTCACTACCCTGAACAGCTACAGCCTGGGCGATAACCTGGAAAATCTGGCGTTCGTCGGAGAAGGGGACTTCAACGGCAGTGGCAACGATCAGGACAACCAGGTGGCAGGCGGAGCCGGCAATGACAGCCTCAATGGCGGTGGCGGAAACGACATGCTCCAGGGGGGTGCCGGCAATGATCTGCTCGATGGTGGCGTGGGCGCAGACAGCATGAGCGGTGGTGGTGGCGACGATACCTACAGGGTGGATAACTTCGCCGATCAGGTCATCGAGGCGGCCAATGCCGGCAACGACACCGTGCGCACCACTCTGGCCAGCTACGTGCTGGGCGCCAACGTGGAGAATCTGAGCTTCATCGGTGCGGGCCCGTTCGTTGGAACCGGTAATGCGCTGGCCAACGTGATCGAGGGGGGCGACAGCAACGATACGCTCAACGGCGGCGGCGGCAATGACACCCTCGTCGGTGGTTTGGGGGCCGATATCCTCATCGGCGGAGCGGGCAACGACACCTATGAGGTCGACGATGCTGGCGATCAGGTGGTGGAGGGCGCCGGAGGCGGTACGGACCTGGTTCGCACCACGCTGGCCAGCTACACCCTGGGCGCCAATGTCGAGCACCTGACCTACCTCGGTACGGATGCCTTCAGCGGCACCGGTAACGGCTTGGCCAACACCCTCATCGGTGGGGTTGGCGATGATGTGCTCAACGGTGGCGCCGGCAACGATAGCCTGCAGGGGGGCGATGGCAGCGACCTGCTCGACGGCGGTCTCGGCAACGACACCATGGCCGGTGGTGCCGGAGACGACAGCTATCTGGTCAATGCCGCAGGCGATCAGGTGGTCGAGGAGGTGGATGGCGGTACCGATACGGTCAGCACGACGCTGGCCAGCTACACCCTGGGGGCCAATGTCGAGAACCTGATCAAGGTCAATGGCGGCAACTTCAACGGTACCGGCAACGCGTTGGCCAACCATATCGTCGGCGGCAGCGGCAATGACACGCTCAACGGCCTGGCCGGCGATGATGTGCTGGACGGTGGTCTGGGCAACGACACCCTGGATGGTGGCACAGGCGACGACCTGATGACCGGTGGTGCAGGGAACGACACCTATGTGGTCGACAGCCTCGGCGACCAGATAATCGAGGAGGAGGACGGTGGCACCGATACTCTCCGCACCTCGCTGAATGCCTATAACCTCGCAGCGGTTCTTGAGCACCTGACCTTCATCGGCGTGGGTAACTTCGTCGGTACGGGTAATGCTCTGGCCAACACCATCACTGGCGGTGCGGGCAACGATGTGCTCGATGGTGGGGAGGGTGCAGATCGCATGGTCGGTGGCGCCGGTAACGACGTCTACCACGTCGACAATGCCGGCGATCTGGTGGTGGAGGCGGCAGGCGCTGGCATCGACACGGTGCACTCGACCCTGGCCAACTACACCCTGGGTGCCAATGTCGAGAACCTGATCCATGGCGGCGGTGCCAGCACCCTGGCCAACGGCAATGCGCTGGCCAACGTGATGCAGGGCGAAGTCGCCGGCGATGTGCTCAATGGCCTGGGCGGCAATGACACCCTGCTGGGGATGGAGGGCAACGATACCCTCGACGGTGGAACGGGTAACGACCTGCTCGAAGGTGGCGATGGCGACGATACGCTGCTTGGCGGTGCCGGCAATGACACCTTGAGCGGTGGTGTCGGTGACGATTTCCTCGACGGCGGTGCGGGTAACGACAGCATGAGTGGCGGTGCTGGCAACGATACCTACGTGGTCAATGCGGCCGGCGATCAGGTGATCGAGGAAGCCGATGCGGGCATCGACACGGTCCGCACGACACTGGCCAGTTACACCCTGGGCGCCAATGTCGAGAACCTGGTCAAGATCAACGGCGGCGCCTTCACCGGTAATGGCAATGAGCTGGCCAACCAGATCGTCGGCGGTACGGGCAGCGATGTACTCAACGGTCTGGCTGGGGATGACATCCTGGAGGGTGGTGCCGGCAACGACACGCTCAACGGTGGCGAAGGTGACGACCTCATGACCGGTGAGGTCGGCAACGACACCTATGTAGTCGACAGTCTAGGCGACCAGGTTGTAGAGGGTGTTGGTGCAGGAACCGACACGGTGCGCACCACGCTGGCCAGTTACACCTTGGGCGATAACCTGGAGCATCTGACCTTTATCGGCGCAGGGAACTTCACCGGTACAGGTAATGCCCTCAACAACACCATCACCGGTGGTGCAGGAAATGACACCTTGGATGGTGGAATTGGCGTCGACCGCTTGGTCGGTGGTGCGGGTAACGACAGCTACCACGTCGATGCCGCTGGGGATGTGACGGTCGAAGCTGCCAGCGCTGGCATCGATACGGTGTACTCCAGCAGCGCCACCTATACCCTGAGAGCCAATGTGGAAATCCTGGTGCATGTCGGAGCCAACGCTACCAATGCCAACGGCAATGGTCTGGCCAACATGATGTTCGGTGGCATCGGCAACGACACGCTCAATGGTGCAGGTGGCAACGATGTGCTGTATGGCGGCGAAGGTAACGACACCCTGATGGGGAGCGCCGGTATCGATCTGCTGTATGGCGAGGCCGGCAATGACACCCTGTTGGGTGGTGACGGCATCGACCTGCTGGAGGGCGGCGATGGCAACGATGTGCTGAACGGTGGCCTGGGCAACGACATGATGACCGGCGGGGCTGGTGATGACGTCATCAATGCCAGTCAGGGCAACGACATCCTGGTGTTCGGCCCGAACTTCGGCAACGACACCCTCATCGGCTTCGATGCCAATCCGGTTGGCGGCCAGGATCTGCTGAACATCGCAGCCTTTGGCCTGACGCTGGATACCTTCGCCAGCCGGGTCGCCATCGGCGATGCCGGAAACGACACGGTCGTGACCATCAATGGCGTCGATGGCGGCACCATCACCCTGGTCGGAGTCGTCAACCACACCACGGTGACGGCGGCGGACTTCCAGTTGAGTTGAGTCGGAAAGCCTGGTGCCTGGACCTGTCCAGGCACCATGGCGACAAGGGTATAAACCTTGAGGGGAGCATATTCGATGAGCGACAAGATCAAGGTAGGCATAGTCGACGACCATCCAATGCTGCGTCAGGGGGTCGCTGCGACCCTGGGCCGGGTCGAGGACTTCGAGGTGGTGGAGCAGGGCGGTTGCGCCGACGAGGCGCGGGAAATTTCCGCGCGCTGTCAGCCCGATGTGCTGCTGATGGATGTCAACATGCCCGGCGATACCTTCGCTGCGGTGCGTGCCATCAGCAAGGCGCAGCCGAAGGTCAAGGTGTTGATGCTGACGGTGTCGGAGTCTGAGGACGATGCGTACTCGGCCCTGGAGGGTGGTGCCCAGGGCTATGTGCTCAAGGGCGTCAGTGGTCCCGAGCTGATTCAGGCGATCCGTACCGTGGCCAGGGGGGAGACCTTTATCACCCCGGCGCTGGCGACACGCCTGCTGAGCAACTTTCGCAAGCACCAGACCGAGCAGCGCGGGGTAGACCTCACCCACCGCGAAGAACAGATCATCCGTGAGGTCGCCAACGGCCTGACCAATCGCGAGGTGGCGGCCAAGCTGGGCTTGAGCGAGAAGACGGTGAAGTACTACATGACCAACGTGATGCAGAAGCTGCATGCGCGCAATCGCGTCGAGGCGGTGGCAGCTGTGCGCCGCTATTGGGAAAGCCACAAGACCTGGACCCTGGGCATCGGTGCGCCGTGAAGGCACAGACCCTAGCGGTTATCGTCGTCGCGTAAATCGAACCTGGCCGTGACCCGGGTGCCTTGCCCGGGGGCCGATTCGAGTTCGAACGTCCCGCCCAGAGACTCCACTCGATAGCGCATGCCCACCAGTCCCAGGCGCGAGCGATGTGACCCTGTCGCGGCCTGAAGTCCCTGATCGATGCCCGCGCCAGCGTCCGCCACCTGTACTTCCAGCACGCCCTGTCTGCACTCGGCGCTGAGCAACTGGCCCTGGCCGCCGGCATGGTGGAAGGCGTTGTTCAACGCCTCCTGTACCAGACGGTAGACACAGATCTTGTAGGGCAGACTCAACGTCTTGGGCAACTCACCAAGTTCTAGCTGCACCTTGGTTTCGCTGCGTTGCTCATGGCGTTGCACCACCAGTTTGAGCAGCTCTTCCATATTCAGTTCGTTGATTTCCGGCAGGGCCAGGCCACGGGAAATACCGCGAATCTCGCGCAGGCTTTCCTGGGCGGCATTGCGGATGGTCTCCAGAGGCTCGCTGGTCATGCCAGTCGACAACGCCGCCAGTTCATCCAGGCGCAGCAGAATCAGGGTCAGCAGCTGCGCCGGACCGTCGTGCAGGTCGGCGCCCAGGCGTCTGTGGGTCAGCTCGTTGATCGTGGCGAATTCCTGGCTGGCAGTGGCAATGCGTCGTTGCAGGGTGGCATTTTGCTGATGCAGCGCCAGCTGTGCATGCATCTGCTGGCGCAGAGCCGTCTGCTGTTTGCTGATGATGCGGTCACCGTGGCGGACGATGAGAAACAGCAGCACCAGCATGGCCAGGGTCGCAGCGGCGATGATCGCCCAGACCTGCAGGTGAATGCTGCCGATTTCGTGCTCCATCTCGTAGAACTCGCCGATGGCGATGATCTTGCCGCTACCGAACTCGCGCAGCGGTACGTAGGTTTCGTACAGCGGCCGGCCGAAGCTGCGCTCATAGGCGTGCTCGTCATGATCCAGCGGGCTCAGGCGGGTTACCACCTTGCCTTGCATGGCCTCGGCGATAGGCCCGGCGGGGTGATAGTAGAACACCGGTCGCTTGCTGGTGCTGTAGACGTTGCGTCCATCGGGCAGCCAGATCTTCACCGAGAGGATGTGCTGTTTGAGCGAAGTGTCTCTCATAAGGTTGTCGATGGCTTGCACGCTCTCGGCTTTCAGCGTGCTGGCCGAGGCCAGTTCCTGCACGTATTCGTCCAGGTACGCCTCCATGTAGATGGCCGCGCCTTCGCCGGCGCTGTGCGCGGCCGCCAGCTTGACCTGCTGGCTGACCAGGCTGCCGACGAAGGCCATGCTCAGGCCCAGGATCAATGCGGCGAGCAGGATGAACTGGGTCGAGCGGTTGAGCCC
>CAMPIF010000013.1 GCA_946886245.1 Ectopseudomonas composti
TCCTACGGCCAGAGCAGTTCGATCAGCGCGGTGAACCAGGCTTCCAGGCCCTTGCGCACCCAGCTGCGGCCGGACCAGAGAAACAGGTTCTTCGCCACCTGCTGGCTGAGGGTGCTGGCGCCCCTGAGCGAGCCGCCGCTCTGGTTGTGTGCCAGCGCTGCCTGAATCGCGCCGACATCGAAACCCCAATGCTCGGCGAATTTCTGGTCTTCAGCGGCGATCACCGCCATCTTCAGGTGATCCGGCAGTTCGTTCCAGGGGCGCCACTGGCGCTTGAGCTCGATGGGCTGTTCGCTGCCCCAGGATTCGATCTTGCGCTCGATCATCAGCGCCGTACCGGGCGGCGGCACCCAGCGCAGGGCAAGCACCAGCAGCGCGCTGGCCAGGATCAGCCAGAGCAGCAGTTTCAGCAGGCGGCGGGTCAGGGCTCGGAGCATGAGGTCTCGCAATGATCAGGTGAGGCGCTATTAAAACAAAAAATTGCCGGGAGCAATTTTTGACGTCGCTTTTCGCCGGCCCGCGAGGCTTGCCGCCAGGGATGGCAGGCCACAAAAAAATTGCCGGGAGCAATTTTTGACGTCGCTTTGCGACGGCCCGAAGGGTTGCTGCCAGGGATGGCAGGCAACACAAGGCGCCGAATGAACTCCCGCGAAACCACAGGACTGGGCACCGGTGTGACAATAACGATCATGTCGTCTTCAGGCCCAATGGTTAAACTGCGTTCAGGTCGATTTCATCAGGAGTTTCCATGACGCGTCTCTGGCTGCTGTTGTCCGCATTCACCGGCTTCACCGGTGTCGCTCTGGGCGCGTTCGCGGCCCATGGTCTGAAGCACAGGCTGACCCCGGAGTATCTGGCAGTGTTCCAGACCGGCACGCATTACCAACTGATCCACGCGCTGGCCCTGTTCGGTGTCGGCCTGCTGGCGATGCATATGCCCAGCCGCCTGGTGAATCTGGCTGGCGGCGCCTTCGCCCTGGGTATCCTGCTGTTTTCCGGCAGCCTCTATCTGCTGACCCTCAGCGGCATCGGCAAGCTGGGCATGATCACGCCTTTCGGCGGCGTCGCCTTCCTCGTTGGCTGGCTGTGCCTGGGGCTGGCGGCCTGGAAGCTGACGTAAGCCCTGCGTATCGATCGAACCTCGGGGGCTGCCGGCGGTGCGCACGGCGCACCCTGGGTTGGCAGACCTGACTCTGGCGTCAGAAATGAGGACGAATGGCGCCTTTTAGCCTTGGTGGTGGCCAGTTAACGGGCTAGAATGCCGGCCCTCTTTCCAGTTGTGACCGAGTCGTCATGCGTATCCAGTTGAATGGTGAACCCTTCGAACTGCCGGATAACCAGAGCGTCGCCGACCTGTTGGTTCGCCTCGACCTGACCGGGCGCCGTGTGGCGGTCGAGCTCAATCAGGACATCGTTCCACGCAGCCAGCACGACAGCACCCAGCTCGCCGAAGGCGATCAGGTGGAAGTGGTGCACGCCATCGGCGGCGGCTGACCTCACGAGGAGTATTCCATGAGCCAAGTTCGCAGCGACAAGCCCTTCACCCTGGCCGGCCGTACGTTCCAGTCGCGTCTGCTGGTCGGTACCGGCAAGTACAAGGATATGGACGAGACCCGTGACGCCATCGCCGCCTCCGGCGCCGAGATCGTCACCGTGGCGGTGCGCCGCACCAACATCGGCCAGAACCCGGGTGAGCCGAACCTGCTCGACGTGATCAGCCCGGACACCTACACCATCCTGCCCAATACCGCCGGCTGCTATGACGCCGTCGAGGCCGTACGCACCTGCCGCCTGGCTCGCGAGCTGCTCGATGGCCACAACCTGGTCAAGCTGGAAGTGCTGGCCGACCAGAAAACCCTGTTCCCCAACGTCATTGAAACCATCAAGGCCGCCGAAGTGCTGGTCAAGGACGGTTTCGACGTCATGGTGTACACCAGCGACGATCCGATCATCGCGCGTCAACTGGCCGAGATTGGCTGCATCGCGGTGATGCCGCTGGCCGGCCTGATCGGCTCGGGCCTGGGTATCTGCAACCCGTACAACCTGCGCATCATTCTCGAGGAATCGAAAGTGCCGGTGCTGGTCGATGCCGGTGTGGGTACTGCCTCCGACGCCACCATCGCCATGGAGCTGGGCTGCGAAGCCGTGCTGATGAACAGCGCCATTGCCGAAGCGCAGAATCCGGTGCTCATGGCGCGCGCCATGCAGCATGCGGTCGAGGCTGGTCGCCTGGCCTACCTGGCCGGTCGCATGCCGAAGAAACTTTATGCCAGTGCATCGTCGCCGCTGACTGGCCTGATCAACTAAGGATGACGATTTGCGGCGTGCCGCTCGCCGGCCAGCCAAGTCGTAAAACACCCTACAAGAGTTCAGCATGACCGATACCCAACAGCCCGAACTGACCGAAGACGGTCGCCAGCGCCGTACCATCAAGAGCTTCGTGATGCGCGCCGGGCGCATGACCGAAGGCCAGCAGCGCGGCCTGGACAAGGGCTGGCCACTGTTCGGCCTGGAGCTGGAAGATGGCCTGCGCGATTTCGATCAGGTATTCGGCCGCAGCGCGCCGCGCACCTTCGAGATCGGCTTCGGTATGGGCCACTCCACTCTGGAGATGGCCGCTGCCGCACCCGAGCAGGATTTCATTGGCGTCGAGGTACACAAACCCGGCGTCGGAGCGTTGCTGAGCGGCGCGATGGTGCAGAATCTGAGCAACATTCGCGTTTACAGCTGCGATGCGCTGGAAGTACTGCGTGACTGCGTCGCCGATGCCAGCCTCGATCGCGTGCTGCTGTTCTTCCCCGACCCCTGGCACAAATCGCGGCACCACAAGCGCCGTATCGTCCAGCCGGCTTTCGCCGAGCTGGTGCGCAGCAAACTGAAAGTCGGCGGCGTGTTGCACATGGCTACCGACTGGGAAAACTACGCCGAGCACATGCTCGAGGTGATGAATGCGGCGCCGGGCTATCGCAACCTGGCAGCCGATGGCACCTACGTGCCGCGTCCCGAGGAGCGCCCTGTGACCAAGTTCGAACGTCGTGGCGAACGTCTCGGCCACGGCGTGTGGGATCTGAAGTTCCAGCGTCAGGAATGACTCACCCCGCGACAAGCGTTCGATTAGAACCGGCAGGATGCACGATTAGATCGGGATAACCCGACGGCCAGGACGGCGCCTCACCTCAGAACCTGCTCACGATCTGCTGCGCGTCGGCGCTACTGCGTTAAAAACAAGCTCGGAAAGCCGCTTGCGGCTAACGCACCTCTGGTGCGGCCCCGAAGGGGGGGAGCGAAGCGAGTCATGCTCATGTACAAAAGTACAGTCGCCCGCGACTCCGACCGTTCCTCGCTTGTTTTTGCCTTGTATCGCTCTAGCTCGCGAGATCGTGAGCAGGCTCTCAGAACACAACAAAGACAAGCGCACCTACAAGGTGCGCGAGCAATAGCGGCACCGCTTGCATGGCGCCGCGAGGAGAGCATTGTGTTGAGATCGGTTTCCCTTCTTCTGCTGACTGCCCTGGCGTTTCAGGCCCAGGCCAAGGTCGATGCCAGCCAGGCCGCGCGCCTGGGTCAGGAACTGACGCCACTTGGCGGCGAGCGTGCCGGCAATGCCAGTGGCACCATCCCGGCCTGGACGGGTGGCCTGGCCACGCCGCCGGCCAATTACCTGCCGGGCATGCATCACCCTGATCCCTATGCTGACGACAAACTGCTGTACCGGGTCGATAGCCAGAACCTGGCGCAGTACGAACAGCAGCTGCCGCTCGGCCTCAAGACGCTGCTGCAGCAGAACTCCAGCTTCTACCTGCGCGTATTCCCGACCCGCCGCAGTGCAGCCGCGCCGCAACGCATCTACGATGCAACGCGCTTCAACGCCCTCAATGCCGAGCTGATTTCCGGTGGTAACGGCGTTCAGGGCGCTGCTTCCGGCATACCCTTCCCGCTACCGGCGAACGGCCAGGAAGCGATCTGGAACCACGTCATGCGTTATCGCGGTGACCAGATCAGCATGGCCACCAACCAGGCGGCGGTGCTCAGCAACGGTAGCTACAACCTGCTCAAGCTCGAACGCGACATCTACTTCGTCTATGGCCGTGACGGCGTGGCCCCGCAGGACCTGGACAACACCCTGTTCTATTACAAGTACAAGGTCGTGGCTCCCGCCAAGCTGGCCGGTTCGGCGCTGGTGGTGCAGGAAACCCTCGATCAGGTGCTGGCGATCCGCAAGGCCTGGCGTTTCAATCGTGGCGAACGCCGTGTGCGCCGTCTGCCGATGCTTGCCTACGATACCCTGCAGCCGGACACCAATGGCATGGCCACCGCCGACCAGGTGGATTCCTACAATGGCGCGCCGGATCGCTACGAGTGGCAGTTGCTGGGCAAGCGCGAGATGCTGGTGCCCTACAACAGCTATGCGGTGCACCAGCGCGGCATTCCCTATGCCGATATCCTGCAGGCCAAGCACATCAACCCCGAGCTGTTGCGTTACGAGCTGCACCGCGTCTGGGTGGTCGAGGCGGATCTGCGCACCGGCTTCAGCCATCCCTATGGCAAACGTCGCTTCTATCTGGACGAGGACAGCTGGCAGATCCTCGCGGTCGACCTGTATGACCGCAACGGTAACCTGATCGGCCTGCAGGAAGCCCACCCGATCAGCTACTACGACGTGCCGATGTTCGGCTCGACCCTGGAGACCACCTACGATCTCAAGGGCGGCCGCTACTTCGCCGACGGTCTGGATAACAACGAGAAGATGTACGACTTCAACGCCCGGCTGAGTCCGCGCGACTTCACCCCGCAGGCGCTGCGCCGCGAGGGTAACTGAGCCCGCATCATCCGCGTGACCAGCGCATCGTCAGCTCTGGCTGGCCGGTGTGCGGGTCGCGCGTCTCTTCCAGCGTCATGAAAACTGGATGGCCCGCCATCTGAGCTGTCCGCTGCTGCAGCTGGACTCCACCCGGCACACGCCCGGACAACTGGCCGAGCGTGTGCTGAGCTGGCTGCAGTCCTGAGCGAGGAGCTCGGTAGCTCCCCCGCTCTAGCTCAATGCTTTTCAGCGGTTTTGCGCATTCTCCGCTTCAGCTTCTGCGGCGTGCGGTCGCTTATTACCTGCGTGTGCCCGTCAAGGCTACCCAGGTTTCCGGGCAACCCATAACCGCTTCCAGATCCCGCCGATAACGCTCTGCGCTGAAAAGCCCACCCAGAGGCTCGTGCTCCTGCGCTACGTCGCTTCGCCATGGATCTGGCTTTCATACGACAGGTGTCTGCTCGCGCCTGGCATCGATGGAGTCCTGTGCATGAACATCAAGGATTGGCCGCTGCGCCTGAAAATCACCCTGACGGCGGCGGCGCTGTTATCGCTGGTCAGCATCGTGCTGATCTGGCAAAGCGTTTCGTCCCTGGATCGGACCGTCAATGACACCCTGCGGCGTGATATCGACGGCTTCGCCCAGTCGATATCGGTCAACCTGGGCAACTGGATGCACGACCGCATCAACGCCGTGAAGACCACTGCAGGCAGCCTGATGCAGCAGCCGCAGATCGCCCCGCACATCTTGCTGCAGCAGACCTGGGCGACCTTCGCCTTCAACATCACCTACATCGGCACCAATGATGGACAGATGCTGCAGAACGACCCGACGGTGATCCTGCAGAACTACGATCCGCGTCAGCGCGGCTGGTATCAGGGCGCTGAGAAGAACAACGATGTGTTCATCAGCGACCCTTACGTCTCGCTCACCGATGGTGCCTACGTGGTGACCATCGCCTACCCGGCACGCCGCAACGGCACGCTGATTGGTGTGGTCGGCGCCAACCTGACGCTCGATACGCTGACCGAGACCATCGGCCAGCTGAGCATCCCCGGTGACGGCTACGCGCTGTTGATCGACCAGAGCGGGCAGATGATCGCGCACCCTGACAAGGCGTGGCGCACCAAGTCGGCCTCCGACTTTTCGCCAACGCTGGGTGGCGAGCAGCTCAAGGCCCTCGTGCAGCAGCGTCGTCTCACTGAGGCTGAGGTGGCGGGCACCGATAGCCTGCTGTACGCCGTCGAGATCCCCAATACCCGGTGGACGTTCGTGATGGTCATGGATGAGGCAAAAGTACTCGCGCCGGTGCGTAAGCAGCTCGCTGTGCAGTTGATCATCGGTATCGGCATGCTGGCCGTCGCCATTCTGGTGCTGGCTCTGCTGGGCCGTGTGCTGTTCCGTGATCTCGAGCAGATCCGTCACAACCTCAACGCCATCGCCGAAGGCAATGGTGACCTGACCCAGCGCCTGCCGGTCAACTCCAATGACGAGATTGGCCAGCTATCTAGCAGCTTCAACCGCTTCATCGAGCAACTGCACGGCATCATTTCCCGTCTGCGCGATGTCGCCGTGGCGCTGAGTAGTGAGTCCGGACAGGTGGCGCAGGATGCTCAAGCGCAGAACCAGCACGTGCAGCAGCACCAGTCCGAGCTGCATCTGGTGGCCACTGCGGTGACGCAGATGGCTTGTGCCACGCAGGAAATCTCGCACAATGCCGAGACTGCCTCCGGTCAGGCCGTGGATTCGGTCAGCCTGAGTGTGGAAGGGCGCCGCCAGGTGGAGCGCAGCCAGCAGTCCATCGCCCTGCTGGCTGAAGAAGTCGAAGGGGCCGGGCGCATCATCGATGAATTGCACCGCCACTCCAACGAGATCAGCTCGATTCTCTCCACCATCGCCAGCATCGCTGACCAGACCAACCTGCTGGCCCTAAACGCGGCCATCGAGGCGGCGCGTGCCGGCGAGCACGGTCGTGGTTTTTCGGTGGTGGCCGACGAGGTGCGCGTGCTGTCCAAACGCACCCACGAGTCGACCCGCGAGATCGAGGCGATGATCCAGGTACTGCAGGACGCCACCCGCCAGGCAGTCGGGGTGATGGACAACGCCGCTGCCAAGGCTGCGCAGAGCGTGACCGACGCCCAGGCGGCCAGTGACCTGCTGCAGCGCATCACCGAGGCGGTCGGGCAGATCAACGACATGGCCGCGCAGATCGCCTCGGCGGCGGAAGAGCAGGCCAGTGTCACCGTGGAGGTCAACCGCAACACCGAAAACATCCGCGCCATGGGCGATCAGATGTCGCAGAGCAGCCATGCTGCCTCGGCGGCAGCTTCCAACCTGCAGGCGCTCGGCCGGCAGATCGGCAGCGAAGTGTCCAAGTTCGTGCTGTAGAAACAGTGGTTTGCCCCCTGCCACAGGAGCGGCTTCAGCCGCGAAAGCCATTGCTCATGGCTGACACCGCTCCTGCAAGGGAAATCACATGCAGCCGGGCAATGGTCTTCTTGCCGCGACTGCAATGGCGCTGCGCGGTCGCCCTAGTTCCTGTCGGCCAGTATGCCGATCACTACGAAGATCAGGATCAGCACCGGCGCCAGGGTGTAGTTGTTGAAGTGCGCCAGGCCCTTGGCCAGCCAGGGCGTCAGGAAAACGATCGCCAGGCCGTAGCCGACCGCGCAGAACACCACGAACAGCAGGGTGCGCAGGACGAAATTGAGGTTGCCGATGGTGCGTTGAACCCAGGCGTTGATGGCTGGGCCGAACAGCACCAGCAGTGTGGCCATGATGGCCAGGGAGATATCACCGAGGTGGCTGCGGCTCCAGCGCGAGAGGGTGACGATCAGGTCCAGTAGCAGATCCATGCAGGCTCCTTCAGTGCAGCGCGGCGTGAGCGAAGGCCGCGCGAATGGCGCGTTAGCCTACCGGATTCATGCCGCGCTGTGGGTGAACTACGCCAGGAACTGCTGCAGCAGATCATTGAGAAACAGTTGGCCCTTCGCCGTGGCGACCAGTCGAGTTTCGTCGGCTTGCAACAGACCCAGGCGTTCGGCTTCGCGGCGTGCCTGTTCGAGCTGCTGCAGCGGCAGGCCGGTGCGCTGGCTGAACAGCTCGGCCGGCGCGCCTTCGGTCAGGCGCAGCACGTTCATCAGGAACTCGAAGGGCAGCTCGTCGGTTTCCAGCAGGCGCTCGCCGGCCTGGAACGCCTTGGCCGGGTCGAGGTAATCCTTCGGCAGTCGGGTTTTCCAGGTGCGCTGGATGCGCCCTGCGGGTGTGCTCAGCTTGGCGTGGGCACCAGCGCCGATGCCGAGAAAATCGCCGAAGGTCCAGTAGTTGAGGTTGTGCCGCGCCTGTTTGCCGGGCTGGGCGTAGGCGGACACCTCGTACTGCGCGTAGCCCTCGGCGGCGAGCAGCGCCTGGCCGGCTTCCTGGATGTCCCACAGCAGATCATCCTCGGGAAGCGTCGGCGGCTGGCTCCAGAACACCGTGTTCGGCTCCATCGTCAGCTGGTACCAGGACAGGTGCGTCGGGGCCTGGGCGATGGCGGTGCGCAGGTCGAACAGGGCGTCTTCGATGCTCTGCTCCGGCAGGCCGTGCATCAGGTCGAGGTTGAAGTTGTCGAAGCCGGCAGCACGCGCCATGTCGGCGGCACGGATGGCTTCGTCGCCGTTATGGATGCGCCCCAGCGCCTTGAGCTTGGCTTCCTGGAAACTCTGCACGCCGATGGACAGACGATTGATGCCCAGCGCGCGGTAGCCCTTGAACTTGGCCTGCTCGAAGGTGCCGGGGTTGGCTTCCAGGGTGATTTCGATGTCTGGCGCGAAGGCGATGCGCCGTTCGACGCCTTCCAGCAGGCGCCCCAGGGCACGGTCGGAGAACAGGCTGGGCGTGCCGCCACCGAAGAAGATTGAGCTCAGCGGCCGGCCGTGGGCGTGCTGCACGTCGATGTCGAGGTCGGCGAGCAGCGCGTCGACGTATTCATCTTCAGGCAGCGTCGGCCCGGCAGCATGGGAGTTGAAGTCGCAGTAAGGGCATTTGCGCACGCACCACGGGATGTGGATATAGAGCGCCAGGGGCGGGAACAGGAAACTCCCGCCAGCGGAATCGCTCATGCCAGCCCCAGGCGCTGCTTGAGCAGGGCCATGGCGCGGGCGCGGTGGCTGAGGCGGTTCTTCTGCTCGGCAGGCAGTTCGGCACTGGAGCAGTTGGTTTCCGGCACCCAGAACAGCGGGTCGTAGCCGAAGCCATGCTCGCCACGGGCTTCATGCAGGATGCTGCCGTGCCACAGGCCTTCACAGAGGATTGGCAGCGGATCGTCGGCGTGGCGCACCAGTGCCAGGGCGCAGACGAACTGTGCGCTGCGCTTGGCTTCCGGCACGTCTTTCAGGGCTTCTAGCAGCTTGGCGTTGTTCGCCGCGTCGCCCTGGCCATCGGCATAGCGCGCCGAGTAGATGCCGGGCGCGCCGCCGAGGAAATCCACCGCCAGGCCGGAGTCGTCGGCCAGCGCAGGCAGGCCGGAGATGCGCGCGGCGTTGCGTGCCTTGAGGATGGCGTTTTCGACGAACGACAGGCCGGTCTCTTCCGGTTCGACCTGGCTGAACTCACCGATGGAACGCACGCGCACCGCATCGCCGAGCATGGCCTGCAACTCTTTGAGCTTGCCGGCGTTATGGCTGGCCAGTACCAGTTCCTTGAAACCACTGACGGGATTAGTCATCCGGGAACATTTCCTGGTTGAAGGTGATGCGGTGCGTGCTGTCGCCCTGGCGCACATCGAGGGTGAAGCTGAGAATCTCGCGGCTGGCGAAGGGGAATTGCGCCAGGTAGTAGATGGCGCCGCTTTCGGTGACCTGCCTGAAGGTCAACGCGGTGCTCTGCCCCAGCAGGTTCTTCACCTCGCCACCGACCACGGCGGTGCTGGCTTTGCCGGCCTTGAGCACGGCGACGTTGATCACGCCCAGGGTCTTGCTCCGGGTCAGTCCCGCCGCCACGGCAATGTCTGGCTGGATGAAGCTGGAGTTGAACACGCTGTAGTGCACGTCGAGGTCGCCGAAGCTCTGCTTGCGCTCGGCGGCGGCCGGCAGAGCCAGGCACAGGGCGATCAGGAAGGGGATGATGCGGCTCATGATGTTCTCCTCGTTCAGACCGCGACGCGCTGGGCGGACAGGTCCGCGCCGCTGATGCGGTAGATGCCGATCTCGCCCAGCAGGTTGGGCCAGATGCGGCTTGCCAGGCCATGGCGGTGGTCACGGTCCACTGCCAGGCGTTCTTCCACACGGGCACCCTGGGCGTGACAGAGACGCTCGAAGTCCTCGAAGGTGCAGAAGTGGATGTTCGGGGTGTTGTACCAGGTATAGGGCAGGAAGTCCGATACCGGCATGCGACCTTTCGTCGTCAGGTACCAGCGGCAGCGCCAGTGGCCGAAATTGGGGAAGGTGATGATGCAGGTCTTGCCGACACGCAGCATCTCGGCCAGCACCTTGTCCGGGTAGTGCAGCGCCTGCAACGACTGGGTCATGACCACCACATCGAAGCTGTTGCTGGCGAAGTTGCCCAGCCCCAGGTCGAGGTTCTGCTCGATGACGTTGACGCCGCGCTCGATGCACAGGGCGATCTTGTCCGGGTCGATCTCCAGGCCATAGCCGGCCACCTGCTTGTTGTCGCGTAGCCAGGCGAGCAGCTCGCCGTCGCCGCAGCCCAGGTCGAGCACGCGGCTGCCCGGGGCGATCCATTCCTGGATGATGTCCAGATCCGCTCGCATGCTCATACCTCGATTCGCTTCATGTAGCTGTCGAACGCCTGCAGGTAACGCGGGATCGGCATGAGGAAGGCGTCATGGCCCTGCGGTGCGTCGATCTCCAGGTAGCAGACGTTCTTCTTCGCCGCCAGCAGGGCGTCGACGATCTCCCGCGAGCGGGCGGGGGAGAAGCGCCAGTCGGTGGTGAAGGACATCACGCAGAAATCCGCCTCGGCCGCGGCCAGGGTCTTGGCCAGGTCGCCGTCGTTGGCGGCGGCCGGATCGAAGTAGTCCAGCGCCTTGGTCATCAGCAGGTAGGTGTTGGCATCAAAACGGCCAGAGAACTCTTCGCCCTGGTAGCGCAGATAGCTTTCCACCTGGAACTCGACGCTGTGAAAGTCGTAGTTGAGCTTCTCGCTTTTCAGGCCACGGCCGAATTTCTCGCCCATGGCGTCATCGGAGAGGTAGGTGATGTGCCCAACCATGCGCGCCAGCATCAGCCCGCGCTTGGGGATCACGCCCTGTTCCTGGAAATGCCCGCCGTGAAACTCCGGGTCAGTGAGGATCGCCTGGCGCGCCACTTCGTTGAAGGCGATGTTCTGCGCCGACAGCTTGGGCGCCGAGGCAATCGCCAGGCAGTGGCGTACGCGCTCGGGGTAGCTGATGGTCCACTGCATGGCCTGCATGCCGCCGAGGCTGCCACCGATCACCGCTGCCCATTGGGCGATGCCGAGCACATCGGCCAGGCGTGCCTGGCTGTGCACCCAGTCTTCCACCGTCATCACCGGGAAGTCGGCGCCATAGGGCTTGCCGGTGGCCGGGTTGGCGCTGCTCGGGCCGGTGGAGCCATTGCAGCCGCCCAGATTGTTGAGGCTGACGACGAAGAACTTGCTGGTGTCGATCGGCTTGCCGGGGCCGATGCAGCTGTCCCACCAGCCGGGTTTGCGGTCCTCCGGGCTGTGGTAGCCGGCGGCGTGATGATGGCCGGACAGCGCGTGGCAGATCAGCACGGCATTGCTGCGCGCGGCGTTCAGTTCGCCGTAGGTTTCGACGACCAGTTCGTACTCGGCCAGGCTGCGTCCGCAGGCCAGTGCCAGGGGTTCGCTGAATCGGAACACCTGGGGGCTGACCAGACCGACGGAATCTTCGGGAAATGCAGTGGGCATGAAGGCGCTGCTAATGAATCGGAGGAGGGCGCCAGTCTAAAGAGCACCGACCTAAGCGGCAAGCGAGCTGGGCGCCCGCTCCGCTCTACAGGCTTTGTGGCCGCGCCGCCATCGGCAGGTTGACCACCTTGCCCTGGCGCTGCACCGGTGCCGGGCGGCGCAGCACGCGCAGCATGTCGCTGGCCTGGGCCAGTTGCTGCTCCAGTTCTTCCCGGTAGCGCGCCAGTTGCAGGCTGCGTTTGCGCGTCTGCTGGGTTTCCTGAGCCAGGGCCTTGAGGCGCAGCATGTGGCTTTCCAGCATCTGCTTGTGTTCCAGGGTGTGCTGCATCAGCGGCATCAGCGCATCGGCGGCCCATTGCTCGGCATCCAGGCGCAGGCGCTGGTGCAGGCCTATCACTTCCTGGGCCAGGGTGGCGAAGAAGCGCCGGGTCAGGCTGCGCTGCTCGGTGAGCAGGGTCTTGAGGTGCAGGCGGAACTGGTCGCCCTTTTCCTGCAGTTTCTTCAGCTCTCGCAGATAACGCTGGATCTTGAACTGCGGCGCATCGACACCGCCGAGTGGGTTGTCTTCGTTATGGCGGCGATAGATGGCTGCAACCATCTTGTTGGCCATGTCGGCTTCGTGCTGCAGGTTGTGCAGATCCTGCTCGACGGCGCGGAAGAAATGCAGGATGGCCTGGTTGATGCCCAGGGTGGTCCAGCTGCCGGTCAGATTGCGGCGCACCTCGCTCAGGTGTTCTTCCAGGCGTTCGGCGCGTGCGGCGTGGCGCAGCAGCTGACCCTGGCGTTGCAGCAGGCGTTGGTTGGTCTTCAGGCCGAGCAGGCGCTTGTGATGCCGGCTGTGATCTTCCTTGGTCTTGGCGGTCAGCTCGAACAACAACTGGCCGTTGTCCTGCTGATGGCTGCCGAGCAGGGCCAGCTGTTCGCTGACTTTCTCCAGGCGCAGACTGAGCACGTGCTGACTGTTATTGAGCAGCGCCAGCACCTGACGCACCACGTTATCTTCGATCAGGCGTTCCTTCTGCGCGACGATGCGCTCGCACAGCAGGGTCTCCAGACCGGCCATCTGGCTGCGTGCCAGCAGTTCCTCGTCCTTGCGCACCTTGGCCAGCAGCGCCTGCTTGGCCGACAGGGGCAGTACGTCCTGCTTGGCGATGCCCAGCTGCTTGGCGGTGGCGCTCTGGATCTGGCCAATGGCGTTCTGCACGAAGGTCTCGCCTGCCAGGTCGTCCCACAGCACGTCGATCTTGTTGAGGACGGCGAACAGGCTGGTCTGGGTGTCCTCCTCGAGCTGACGGATGTGCTGCTGCCAGATGCTCATGTCGCTGGCGGTGACGCCGGTGTCGGCGGCCAGCAGGAAGATGATCGCCTGGGCATTGGGCAGCATCGACAGGGTCAGCTCCGGCTCGCTGCCCAGGGCGTTGAGACCGGGAGTGTCGAGAATACGCAGGCCCTGACGCAGCAGCGGGTGGTCGAAGTTGACCATGGCATGGCGCCAGGCTGGCACCAGCACCTGACCGCGCTTTCCGGTGCCTTCGAGCATGTCCGGGTGGAAGCCGAGCTGGATTGCCTGCTCGACCGGCATCGGTTTGGTCTTGGCCACCTGGCTGAAAGCCAGCGCCATGTTGGCCGGGTCGCTGGTGTCCAGTGGGATGTTCACCCAGTGCCGGGGAATGCGCTTGAACTGGGCGACGCTGGCCGAGGCCGTGCGCGTCTCGATGGGCAACAGGCGGATGTAGGGACGTTCCGAGCGCGGGTCGAAAAACAGTTCGGTCGGGCACATGGTGGTACGCCCGGCATGCGAAGGCAGCATGCGCTGGCCGTATTCGGAAAAGAACAGGCTGTTGATCAGCTCGGTCTTGCCGCGCGAGAACTCGCCGACGAAGGCCAGGGTGATGTGGTCGGTACGCAGGATTTTCAGGGCGCGTTCGAGCTTGGCCTGAACTGCCTCGGAGTTGAGCCGGTTGTGTTCCAGCCAGCTGCGATAACGCGTGATCTCGCGCATCAGTTCGCGTTTCCAGGCGACGTAAGCGTCAACCTGCTGGCTGAGACGTTCCATGCTCATCCTGGCTCTCCTCTCGGCAAGTTCATCCACTTGCTGGGGCTGCGTGACTGTTCGGTTGGCGTTGCCGCCAGGAAGCACGGCATTCGCGAGAATAACCTGCATTATGCGAGGTACAGGGCGGCCGTCAATTGGCGGCTTGTACAGTCCCGCCTTGTGGTCGGGTCTGGTGGCTGAGTGGTCATCAGGCGCGCTGCAGGCCGGGAATCGGCGGCAGGTTCTTCGGAGCGCGAATGCGCAGGCGTTTCTGCCGATTGAGTTCGCCGCTTTCCAGGCTCACCTGGCTCTTGGCCACACCAAAAGCCTTGGCCAGAAAGGCCAGCAGATGGGCGTTGGCCTTGCCCTCGATCGGTGGGGCGGTGAGGCGGATCTTCAACCGATCACCCTGCAGCCCGGCGAACTCATTTTTGCTCGCCTTGGGTTGCAGGTGACAGTCGAGGATCAGGTCCTCGCCGTCCCAGCGGTAGAAACTTGCGGTCTTGATCGGCATACCCCTCATCCGGCGCTGCACGCCACCTTCTCCCGGAGGGAGAAGGTCAGCAAGGAAGGTGTCGCTGCGCGACTCTCATGCTAGAGGAAGGGGCTGAGCATGGGCGGCAGGCCCGTGTATGCCGCCAGGCCGCCGATGATGAAGCGGTCTGCAAGATTGATCGCGATGAAGGCGAAGATCGGCGAGATATCCAGGCCACCGAGGTTCGGCAGCAACTTGCGGAACGGCGCCAGCAGCGGCTCGCAGATCTGATTGACCAGCTGTGCACCGGGGTTGTAGCTGCCTGGGGCGACCCAGGAGAGGATCACGCTGATGATCATGGCGAAGAAGAACACCTTGAGAAACAGCGAGGTCACGCCGATCAGTGACCACACCAGCAGTTGCAGGATGAAACCGCCGACGTTGTAGCCCATCAGCGTCAGGGTGACGACCATCAGCAGCAGCTGCACCAGGATGGCCAGCACCAGCGAGGCCAGATCCAGCCCGGCGAAACCGGGGATGATCCGCCGCAGGGGCGTCACCAGCGGCTGCGTGGCCTTGACGATGAACTGGCTCAGCGGGTTGTAGAAGTCGGCGCGCACCAGTTGCAGGATGAAACGCAGCAGGACGATCAGCAGATACAGGCTGCCGAGGGTCTGAATGATGTAGATCAGGGCTTCGATGAGTCCGGACATGTTTGCTTCCCTTATTGACCCAGTTGTTCGGCCAGTTCGGCCGAGCGATTGGCGGCGGCATTCAGTGCCTGTTGTACCAGCGCTTCGAAGCCGCCGGCCTGGAAGGTGTTGATTGCTGCTTCGGTGGTTCCGTTCGGCGAGGTGACGCGGCGACGCAGTTCACTGGCGTTGACATCGCTCTCGCTGGCCATGCGTGCAGCGCCCAGTGCGGTCTGGATGCTCAGGCGGGCAGCGGTTTCGCGCGGCAGGCCGAGCTGCTCGCCAGCCTTCGTCATGGCTTCGATCAGCAGGAAGAAATAAGCCGGGCCGCTGCCGGATACGGCAGTGACTGCATCGATCTGTGCTTCGCTGTCCAGCCACAGGGCCAGCCCCACGGCGCTCAGCACCTGTTCGGCCTGGGCTTTCTGCTCGGTGCTGACGCGCGGGTTGGCGAACAGGCCGGAAACGCCCTGGCGCAGCAGCGCCGGGGTGTTGGGCATGCAGCGCACCAGCGGGCGCTCGCCCAGCCAGGTTTCCAGGCTGGCGCAGCTGATGCCGGCGGCGATGGAGATGATCACCTGATTTGGCGCGAGGTGCGGAGCCAGATCCAGGCACACCGCCTTCATGATCTGCGGCTTGACTGCCAGCACGATCAGGTCGGCGCCTTTGATGGCTTCACCGTTATCCGCGAAGGTGACGATGCCGTGTTCCTGCTGCAGGCGATTGCGTTGTTCGCTGCCGGGCTCGCTGGCGCGGATGGCGCTGGCCGGCACGCCCTGCGCACGCAAACCGCCAATCAGGCTGGCGGCCATGTTGCCGGCGCCGATGAAGGCGATGATCGGGTTGCTCATTACGGGAATTCCTTCATTCAATGGGTGGGCTGGCCGTAATCGCGGGCGCCGAACAGGGCGGTGCCGATGCGCACCCAGGTGGCGCCTTCGGCGATGGCGGCCTCCAGGTCATGGCTCATGCCCATGGACAGGGTATCGAGGTCCAGCGCCAGGTCATCACGCAATTGGCGCAAGTGGGCGAATGCGGCATGTTGCGCGGCGACATCGTCGGTAGGTTCAGGAATCGCCATCAGCCCCCGCAGGCTCAGGTTGGGCAGGGCGGCGACGGCCTTGGCCAGCTCTGGCAGTGCTTCTGGGCTGCAGCCGGATTTGCTGTCCTCGGCACTGACATTGACCTGCAGGCAGATATTCAGCGGCGGCAGGTGCGCGGGGCGCTGCTCGGAGAGGCGTTGGGCGATTTTCAGTCGATCCACCGAATGTACCCAGTCGAAATGCTCGGCGATGGGCCGGGTCTTGTTCGACTGAATGGGGCCGATGAAGTGCCAGATCAAGGGCAGATCGCTCAATTCGGCCTGTTTTTCCAGCGCTTCCTGCAGGTAGTTCTCGCCAAAATCGCGAAGGCCGGCGGCGTGGGCTTCGCGAATGGCCGCTGCTGGTTTGGTCTTGCTCACCGCGAGCAGGCCGATATCCGCCAAATTGTGCTGCGAGGCTTGCGCCGCCTCACGGATGCGCGCTCCGACCTTTGCAATATTCTCTGCTATCGTGGACATTAATTGCGCTCTATAAAGCCCTACCTCTAGAGAGGGCGTCTACAAACTGCTGCGCTCGACCATGCTGCGTTGAAGTCACCCTCAGAAGGCTCATGTACAGCTCGTACACTGCGCCTTTTCGCCTGACTTCGCCTTGCCTGACCTTCGCTCGCTGCTTTGTAAACACCTTCTCAGGGTTTGCGGCATTCTACCTGCTTGCTTGTAATTGGGGAGTCCCATGGATATCACTGAGCTGCTCGCCTTCAGCGCCAAGCAAGGCGCGTCGGATTTGCACCTCTCGGCGGGTCTGCCGCCGATGATCCGCGTCGACGGCGATGTACGCCGCATCAACCTGCCGCCGCTGGATCACAAGCAGGTACACGCGCTGATCTACGACATCATGAATGACAAGCAGCGCAAGGACTTCGAAGAGTTCCTCGAGACCGACTTCTCCTTCGAAGTGCCGGGCGTGGCGCGTTTCCGGGTCAACGCCTTCAATCAGAACCGTGGCGCCGGTGCGGTGTTCCGTACCATTCCGTCCAAGGTGCTGACCATGGAAGACCTGGGCATGGGCGAAGTGTTCCGCAAGATCACCGACGTGCCGCGCGGCCTGGTGCTGGTTACCGGTCCCACCGGTTCGGGCAAGTCGACCACCCTGGCGGCGATGCTCGACTACCTCAACAGCAACAAGTACCACCACATTCTCACCATCGAAGACCCCATCGAATTCGTCCACGAGTCGAAGAAGTGCCTGGTCAACCAGCGCGAGGTGCACCGCGACACCCACGGCTTCTCCGAAGCCCTGCGCTCGGCACTGCGTGAAGACCCGGACATCATTCTGGTGGGCGAGATGCGCGACCTGGAAACCATCCGCCTGGCGCTGACTGCCGCGGAAACCGGCCACCTGGTATTCGGCACCCTGCACACCACCTCCGCCGCCAAGACCATCGACCGCGTGGTCGACGTGTTCCCGGCCGAGGAAAAGTCGATGGTCCGTTCGATGCTGTCGGAATCGCTGCAGGCGGTGATCTCGCAGACCCTGCTGAAGAAGATCGGCGGTGGCCGTGTCGCCGCCCACGAAATCATGATCGGCACCCCGGCCATTCGTAACCTGATCCGTGAGGACAAGGTCGCGCAGATGTATTCGTCGATCCAGACCGGTGGCGCGCTGGGCATGCAGACCCTCGATGCCTGCCTGAAGACGCTGGTGTCCAAAGGGCTGGTCAGCCGCGACAGTGCGCGCGAGAAGGCCAAGAGCCCGGAAAACTTCTAGGAACTGGTGTAGGAGCGGGCGTTGCTCGCCAAGCTCTGTTCGCGATCAGAGCTCGCTCCTGCGATTCGGCAGATGGTTGCCGCAGGCATTGCACACGAAGCTGCGAGAACGACGATGGAATTCGAAAAACTACTGCGCCTGATGGTCGAAAAAGGCGGCTCCGACCTGTTCATCACCGCTGGCGTACCGCCGTCGATGAAGGTCAATGGCAAGATCATGCCGGTGACCAAGAACGCCATGTCGCCGGAGCAGACCCGCGAGACCGTGCTGGGCGTGATGAACGAGGCGCAACGCCGCGACTTCGCCGAGAACCATGAGTGCAACTTCGCCATCAGTGCCCGTGGTATCGGTCGTTTCCGCGTCAGTGCCTTCTACCAGCGCAACCTGGTGGGCATGGTGCTGCGCCGGATCGAGACCAACATCCCCACCCTCGACGACCTCAAGCTGCCGGAAATCCTCAAGAAGCTGGCGCTGACCAAACGCGGCCTGGTGCTGTTCGTCGGTGCCACCGGTACCGGCAAGTCCACCTCGCTGGCGGCGATGATCGGCTACCGCAACAAGAACAGCAGCGGTCACATCATCTCCATCGAAGACCCGATCGAATACATCCACCAGCACCAGAGCTGCATCGTCACTCAGCGTGAAGTGGGTATCGACACCGAGTCGTTCGAAGTGGCGCTGAAGAACACCCTGCGTCAGGCGCCGGACGTGATTCTCATCGGTGAGGTGCGGACCCGCGAGACCATGGATCATGCCGTGGCCTTCGCCGAAACCGGCCACCTGTGCCTGGCCACCCTGCACGCCAACAACGCCAACCAGGCGCTGGACCGCATCATCAACTTCTTCCCGGCGGACAGGCAGAACCAGGTGTGGATGGATCTGTCGCTCAACCTCAAGGCCATCGTCGCCCAGCAACTGGTGCCGACCCCGGATGGCAAGGGCCGCCGCGCGGTGATCGAGGTGCTGATCAACACCCCATTGGCCGCCGACCTGATCCGCAAGGGTGAGGTGCACGAGCTCAAGGGACTGATGAAACGCTCCACCGAGCAGGGCATGCAGACCTTCGACCAGGCGCTGTACAACCTCTACACCCAGGGCGAGATCACCTACGAAGATGCGCTGCTCTACGCCGACTCGGCCAACGACCTGCGCCTGATGATCAAGCTCGGCTCGGAAACCGATGGCGATCACCTGACCAGCATGGCTCAGGGCCTGGCGCTGGAGGTCAGCGAGGAAGATCCGGGGCGTCGCTTCCGCTGATGCTGTCAGACAGGGGGCGCGATGCGTCCCCTTCGTTTATCCGGGCGATGCGTTTGCCCTTCCTGCCTGCCAGCACCAATGCCTGGCCATCGCGCTGCGCGCCGGCGCGTGCTTCGCTCATCAGTTGCGGAATCAGCGGGCCTTCCGGCAGGTGTTTCCAGAATCTCAGCGGCAGATGCTGCTGCATCACCGTGCGGTTGAGCCGTGCCGGGTTGAAGGTGCTGCCGTAGTAGGCACGCCACAGGGCCTGACCGTCATCCTCGGGCTGTTGCGCCCAGGCTTGCCACTGCGCTGGGCAGCGACGCTCATGCTGCAGGCGTTGGCCATCCCAGTAAACGCCATCACGCGAGGTTGCGATCAGCCAGCTGTGTTTGCCCAGGCGCTCGGCGAAGTGGCCGCTGGCCGAGGCGAGAATGTCGTGCGCCGGTTCGAACCAGGCGACGAAGTCCGGCGCGCCCGCAGCCTTGCTCGGCTGAAAACGCACGAAGGCGTGCAAGTGATGGGCCTCACGGCGCACGGCCTTGAGCCGACGATGCAGCTCACTGCCGTCGGGGTCACCGGCCAGTACGGCGCTGCGTTCGCCCTGCACGAAACGCCAGAGCACACGGTAGAGCAGGCTCCAGCGCTCGTCGCCCCGGTACTGCGCGGCGCTTTCCAGCAGCTCCAGCAGTTCGGGCGATACGCGCAGGCGACCGTTGGGCTCCGGCGCGCGCTCGGCGGGCTGGTCGAACAGGCCGGGCGCTGCCTCTTCGTCCAGCCATTGCAACTGGTGCGGTGCCAGGCCTTGCAGCAGGGCGCGGCGCGCGGCCTGGCGCCAGGTGGCGAAGGTGCCGTCGAAGCGCAGGCTGTGCATCACCACAACGCCATCTGTGCTGGTGTGTCGCGCAGTTGCTGGCGCAGTACCACTGACTCGTGTTCGGCACGTGGCGGGCGGTAATCCTGGGTGATGATGAAGGGTTTGGCCTTTTCCAGTACGCAGCGCAGGCGGGTCAGATCCTCGTAGCGGATGCGCCGTTCCCGCCGCAACGCACCCAGGCGCCGCGCGCTGAGCACGCCGATGCCAGGCACGCGGGCGATCAGCGACTCGTCGGCACGATTGAGGTCCACCGGAAACTGCTCGCGATTGGCCAGCGCCCAGGCCAGCTTGGGGTCGATGTCCAGCGCCAGGTTGCCAGGGCCGGCCAGCAGCTCCGTGGCGCTGAAGCCGTAGCCGCGCATGAGGAAGTCGGCCTGGTAGAGGCGGTGCTCGCGCAGCAGCGGTGGCGCTTCGAAGGGCACGGTCTTGGGGCTCTGCGGAATCGGGCTGAACCCCGAGTAGTAGACGCGGCGCAGGCGATAGTCGTGATACAGGCTCTGGGCGTTGTGCAGGATGGTGCTGTCATCGGTGGCATCGGCGCCGACGATCATCTGCGTGCTTTGTCCGGCCGGGGCGAAGCGCGGCGCGCGGCGTTCTTCCCTGGCCTCGCGCTCGCCGAGATGAATGTTGTGCATGGCCTTGTGGATGCTGCCGACGTTCTTTTCCGGCGCCAGGCGCACCAGGCTGGTCTCGGTGGGCAGTTCGATGTTGACGCTGAGACGGTCGGCGTACAGGCCGGCTTCGGCGATCAGTTCCGGTGCGGCATCGGGGATGGTCTTGAGGTGAATGTAACCGCGAAACTGGTGCTCCTGGCGCAGCAGCTTGGCGACGCGGATCAACTGCTCCATGGTGTAGTCGGCCGAACGGATGATGCCGGAGCTGAGGAACAGGCCGCTGATGCAGTTGCGCTTGTAGAAGTCCAGCGTCAGCGTCACCACTTCCTCGGGGGTGAAGCGCGCACGTGGCACGTCGCTGGAGCGTCGGTTGATGCAGTACTGGCAGTCGTACAGGCAGAAGTTGGTCAGCAGGACTTTCAGCAGCGCCACGCAGCGACCGTCCGGCGTGTAGCTGTGGCAGATGCCCATGCCGTTGGTCGAACCGATGCCGTCCTTGCCCTTGGAGCTGCGCTTTGGCGCGCCACTGCTGGCGCAGGAGGCGTCGTACTTGGCTGCGTCGGCGAGGATGGTGAGCTTTTCGATCAGTTGCATGGCAGGCGATATCTATACTGTTTTTTTATACAGTATAGGGGTGTCGTACAGCTATCAAGTCATTCGTTGTGTTGCATCGTTTCTGCGAAAATGAAACCTTCACTCGGCGCGCAGCGGCATAGCTGCACCTCGTACAAGGAGTTCGTCATGCAACGACAGGATACGCACAGCAAGCTGATCGGCTATCTGCTGTGGATTTTCGGTTTTCTCGGTTCCCATCGCTTCTACTACGGCAAGCCGGTCACCGGTACCATCTGGTTCTTCACCCTGGGACTGTTCTTCATCGGCTGGATCATCGACCTGTTCCTGATTCCCTCGATGGATCGCGAGGCCGACCTGCGCTTTACCGCGGGGGATACGGACTACAACGTGGCGTGGATCCTGCTGACCTTCCTCGGTGTGTTCGGTGTGCACCGCATGTATCAGGGCAAGTGGATCACCGGGATCATCTATCTGTTCACCGGCGGCCTGTTCCTGATCGGTGTGCTCTATGACTTCTGGACGCTGAACACGCAGATATCGATCAAGAACGCGCAGCGCGGTTGAGTCAGAGACAAGTGATTTGCACAGTCTGCCCCCTCTCCCATTTATTGGGGGCACGCCTAGGGTGTGTACGAAAAGTCGCCGAGCGAAGGTCAGGCGAGGCAAAATCGGGTGAGGAAGCGGAGTTTACGAGCTGTAAATGAGCATTCCGAACCCGTTTTTAACGAAGCATCACCGAGCGCAGGCACTTTTCGTACAGAGCCTAGTGGAGAGGGCTGGGGAGAAGGTGGTTCAGGCGGTTCGGTGTTGCCGGATAGCGCGCCCCCCCCCCCCCCCACACCCCCAACCGGCGCGGGGGGTACAACCCCCGGGACCCGGAGGACAACGGGGGCAAAAAAAATAGGCAAACCA
>CAMPIF010000014.1 GCA_946886245.1 Ectopseudomonas composti
GGAATGACCATGCAGATTCTCAAGGTGATTTCCCTGTTGCTCGACTACCCCGAGGAGGCGCTGCGTAGTGCCCACAAGGAGCTGGATGAGGCCATCTGCAATGCTCGCGAGATTAGCCCGGACCAGCGCGGCTCGCTGCTGCGCCTGCTCGACGAGCTGGCCAGTGACGAGCTGATGGATGTGCAGGAGCGCTACACCGAGCTTTTTGACCGTGGCCGCGCCCTGTCGCTGCTGCTGTTTGAGCACGTGCATGGCGAGTCGCGCGATCGCGGCCAGGCCATGGTCGACCTGATGGCGCAGTACGAAGCCGCCGGGTTCGCCATCGGCGTGCGCGAGCTGCCCGACTACATCCCGCTTTACCTGGAATACCTGGCCAGCCGCGAGGACCTCGAGGCCCGAGAGGGCCTGGCCGACGTGGCGCACCTGCTGGCCCTGCTGGCGGCGCGCCTGGAGGAACGCGAGAGCCCTTACGCCGCATGCTTCCGCGCGCTGCTGCAGATCGCCGGCGAACAACCGGCGGTGGCGGTGGCCGAGGTGCGCGAGCAGGTGGCCGGCGAGGTGCGCGACGACAGCCTGGAAGCGCTGGACAAGCTGTGGGAGGAGGAGGCCGTGGATTTCCTCAAGGCAGAGCAGCAGGACCGCTGCCCGAGCCAGACCACGCTGCCGGGCAAGGCTCGCGAAGAGGTGCCGGTGCCGCTGCACTGGATCGATTTCAAGCAGGACGGGGCGGCCAGCGCGCCGGCCCAGGAGGTGCACAATGGCTAATCTGAACTTCCTCGCCTTCGGCGTGTATCCCTATATCGCC
The DNA here is from genome assembly GCA_946886245.1 of Ectopseudomonas composti. Next base: position 806 of record CAMPIF010000014.1, read on the forward strand.
CTGGCGATCTGCCTGATCGGCAGCTGGGCGCGTTTCGATCTGTCGCAGTACAGCTGGAAGGCTGGTTCCAGCCAGATCTTCAACCGTACCCCGGCCGAACACCGCTACATGCGCATTGCCAGCAACCTGTTCCATGTCGGCGTGCTGTTCGTGCTGGCCGGCCACTTCGTCGGCCTGCTGACCCCGGCCTCGGTCTATCACCATGTGATCAGCACAGAGCACAAGCAGTTGCTGGCGATGGTCTCCGGCGGCTTCTTCGGCGGCCTGTGCCTGATCGGCCTGCTGATGCTGCTCAAGCGCCGCCTGAGCGACGCACGGGTCCGCGCCAGCTCCAGCTGCTCGGACATTCTGGTGCTGGTGCTGCTGCTGGTGCAACTGCTGCTGGGCCTGGGCACCATCTATGCATCGACCCACCACATGGACGGTTCGGTGATGGTGATGCTGGCCGACTGGGCGCAGTACACCGTCACCCTGCAGCCGCAGTTGGCCGCCGAGGCCATCGCGCCGGTGAGCCTGGTGTACAAGCTGCACGTGTTCCTCGGCTTGAGCCTGTTCGTGCTGTTCCCCTTCACCCGCCTGGTGCACATCGTCAGCGCACCGGTTTGGTATCTGGGACGGCGCTACCAGATCGTGCGTCAGAAGGCCTGAGGGAGCTTTTGGATTAGCTGCGCGTCGGCCGGTCGATCCAGACTTGAAGATTGTCGAGTGTTTGATTACGTAGCCCGGATAGGCGCCAGCGCCATACGGGAGCGGACAGCATGAAGAGCTGGGTGGGTGGCGCCGTCAGCGGCGTACCCACCGCCAAACGAATGGGTGGAGGTGTGACATGGGTTGTGGATGCGGTGGTAACGGCAACGGAAGCGGCGGCTGCGCCGGTGGCGCCAGCCAGGTGGTGGTGCCCGAGCCGGCACAGGCCGGTGTGCAGGCGTTCGAACCGGTCGTCGAGCAGGCTCCGGCCGCGGACGACGAAGGCGAGGATGAGCCTTCACTGGAACTGATCGCCAGCAGCGAGCAGGAGTGGCCGCGGATCAAGGTCAATGGCGTCGGCATCGCGCCCGAGGCGATCGCCCAGGAGCTGCAGTACCACCCGGCGAACACCCGCCAGGAAGCCATCTTCCTGGCCAGCCAGGCGCTGGTGCTCCGCGAGCTGCTGCAGCAGCGGATCAACGCGCTGGATATCCGGGTGCGCGCGGCCCCGGGCGAGAGCGAGGAGGAGGCCGCCACCCGCACCCTGATAGAGCGCGAGGTGGCGCTGCCGCATGCCGACGAGACGACCTGTCGCGCCTACTTCGAGCGCAATCGCTCGCGCTATGCCAGCGCGCCGCTGCTGGCGGCCCGGCACATCCTGCTGGCCTGTCCGGCCGACGATGCCGAGGAGCGCAGCCGCGTGCGTGACCAGGCCCAGGCGCTGATCGCCGAGCTGCAGGCGCAGCCCGAGCGTTTCGCCGAGCTGGCCATGGCGCACTCGATCTGCCCCTCCAAGGAACAGGGCGGGGCGCTGGGGCAGATTAGCCAGGGCCAGACGGTGCCCGAGTTCGAGCGCCAGCTGTTCCGTCTGCCGATCGGTTTGGCCGGACAGCCGCTGGAGAGCCGCTACGGTTTCCATGTGGCGCAGGTGGAACAGCGCATCGAGGGGCAGCCGCTGCCTTTCGAAACGGTGGAGAAAAGCATCTGTGCCGAACTGGATCAGCGTGTCTGGCAGGTGGCCGTGGCGCAGTATCTGAAGAACCTGATCGGCGAGGCGGACATTCAGGGCATCCTGCTCGAAGGCGCCGACAGCCCGCTGTTGCAGTAAACCGGCCAAGTGCCTGGAGAGTACCATGAGCAGCCTGCTGCAGGACGGCTTTGGCCGCAGCATCGATTACCTGCGCCTGTCGATCACCGACCGTTGCGATTTCCGCTGCGTCTACTGCATGGCCGAGGACATGACCTTCCTGCCGCGCCAGCAGGTGCTGACGCTGGAGGAACTGGAGCGCATCGCGCGGATCTTCGTCGCCCAGGGCGTACGCAAGATCCGTCTCACCGGCGGCGAGCCGCTGGTGCGCCCCGGCGTGGTCGGCCTGTGCCAGCGCATCGCTGCGCTGCCGGGCCTGCGCGAGCTGGTGATGACCACCAACGGCTCACAGCTGCACAAGCTGGCCAGGCCGCTGGCCGAGGCGGGGGTCAAACGCCTCAATATCAGCCTGGACAGCCTGCGCCCCGAGCGCTTCCGCGCTATCACCCGCACTGGTGAACTAAACCAGGTGCTGTCCGGTATCGAGGCTGCGCAGGCGGTCGGCTTCGCCAACCTCAAGCTGAACGTGGTGGTGATGCACGGGCGCAATGCCGACGAAGTGACGGACCTGGTCGACTTCGCGCTGAGCCGTGGGCTGGATATCAGCTTTATCGAGGAGATGCCGCTGGGGCAGGTGGGGCGTGAGCGCGGCGAGAGTTACTGCTCCAGCGACTGGGTTCGCGAGCGCATCGCTGAGCGCCACAGCCTGCTCGACAGCGCCGAGCACAGTGGCGGGCCGGCACGCTACGTGCGTGTCAAGGATTTCCCCGACAGCCGCATCGGCTTCATCTCGCCGCACAGCCACAACTTCTGCGCGACCTGCAACCGTGTGCGGGTCACGGTCGAGGGGCGCCTGTTGCTGTGCCTGGGCCACGAACATTCCCTCGATTTGCGCGGCCTACTGCGTCGCCACCCATGCGACAACGAGCCGGTGCTGGCGGCCGTTCGCCAAGGCTTGTTACGCAAACCGTTGCGCCACGAGTTCGATACCGGCGAGGTGCAGATCCTGCGCTTCATGAACGCCACCGGCGGCTGAATAACTCCCTCTGGCCCGTATCCTGGGCCTTCACCACTTGCCCGACAGGAGACTCCCGCCGTGGCGGGTGGTTTTTGTACTAAACGGTGCGTGATAAACGCTCGCTCTGGCCCTCACCAAGATAGGCATCGAATGCCATCGCCACGCTGCGCAGCATTAGTTGCCCGCAGGGCAGCAACACCAGCGCATCGTCATGGATCTGCAGCAGATCGTCGGCCAGGTGTTCCTCTAGCTTGGCCAGCGCCTCGGCGAAGTAGTCGAGGAAGCGGATGCCGTGGCGCGCCTCAATTCCCGCGAACTCGACCCGGCCACGGCACATCAATGCGGTGATCACCTCACGCCGCAGCAAGTCGTCGGCGTTCAGGTGGTAGCCACGGTGCACTGGCAGCAGGCCCTGATCGATGCGCGCGTAGTACTGAGAAAGCTCCTTGACGTTCTGGCTGTAGCTGTCGCTCACCTTGCCGATCGACGACACCCCGAAACCGATCAGGTCGCAGTCGGCATGGGTGGAGTAGCCTTGGAAGTTGCGCTGCAGCGTACCTGCCTCGCGGGCCAGGCACAGCTCGTCGTCGGGCAGGGCGAAGTGATCCATACCGATATAGACGTAGCCGGCTGTGGTCAGACGCTGGATGGTCAGCTCCAGCAGTTCCAGCTTGCGCTCCGGTGGCGGCATGTCCTCGCGGCGAATCAGCCGCTGGGCGCGCACCATTTCTGGCAGGTGCGCATAGCTGTACGCGGCGATGCGATCCGGGCGCAGGGCGATAATCTTGTCCAGGGTGGTGTCAAAGCTGGTGACGGTCTGCAGCGGCAGGCCATAGATCAGATCCACCGAGACCGATTTGAAGGCTGCCTCGCGGGCGGCGGCGACCAGTTCATAGGTCTGCTCTTCGCTCTGCAGGCGATTGACGGCGGCCTGCACCTGCTGGTCGAAGTCCTGCACGCCGAAGCTCAGACGGTTGAAGCCCAGCGCACGCAGCTCGGCGATGCGTTCGCGGCTGATGGTGCGCGGGTCGACCTCGATGGAAAACTCGTGATTGTCGCTTTCATCGAAGCTGAAGTGCTGGCGCAGGCAGTCCATCAGTTCGGCGAGCTGCGCGCTGCTCAGGTAGGTCGGCGTGCCGCCGCCGAGGTGCAGCTGGGTCAGGCGTCGCGACGGGCTGAACAGCGCCGCCTGCAGGGCGATTTCGCGCTTGAGGTAATCCAGATACTCGACGGCGCGGTGGGTCTTCTGGGTGATGATCTTGTTGCAGGCGCAGTAGTAGCAGAGGCTCTTGCAGAAGGGGATGTGGATGTAGGCCGACAACGGCTTGGCGGGCGCCTGGTTGCTCCTGTCGATGGCGTGCCGGTAGTCGTCCTCGGCGAAGGCCTGGCGAAACTGGGGCGCGGTGGGGTAGGAGGTGTAGCGCGGCCCTGGGCGGTCGTATTTCTCTACCAGCGAGCGGTCGAAGCGCAGTGGACTGGCCATGGCAAGCAATTCCTCAGGAGCCTGATACACAGCAGGATACCCCCTGGCGACGGCTGGTGCGAACGGCCGCGAGGGATCTGCGTACTTTCGGGGGCAAACTTGATCATGGTCAAGTTGCATCCGGCCTCCTGACGTAGATTGCACACCATGTTGTGTGTATTTCTAATAAGCATAACTATATGATGTGTTAAGGAGGTTTTCGATGTATCTCGGTCAATCGCCGCACCGACCGCGTTCCCTGTTCAAACGAGATGGCAATGAAGTGCCTTTCGAGGCGTCCAAGATAGAGTGCGCGATTGCCGCCGCCGGCCGGGCCAGCAACCAGTTCGGAGCCCGTGAGGCCAGAGACCTGACCGAGGCGGTGCTTGCCCGCCTGCTGGAGTTCCGTAGCCTGGAGGTGGAGCAGGTACAGGACAAGGTCGAGCTGGTGCTGATGGAGGCCGGTTACTATGCAACTGCCCGCGCCTACATCGTCTACCGCGAGCGCCACGGGCGCCTGCGCCGTGAGCGTAAGCAACTGATCGACGTTGCCGCCTCGATGAACGAGTACCTGTCGCGCGAGGACTGGCGGGTACAGGCCAACGCCAACCAGGGTTACTCGCTGGGCGGGCTGATCCTCAACGTGTCCGGCAAGGTCACCGCCAACTACTGGCTGGACGAGGTGTACAGCAGCGGCATCGGCTGGGCGCACCGCGAGGCCGACCTGCATATCCACGACCTCGACATGCTCGCCGGCTACTGCGCCGGCTGGTCGCTGCGCACCCTGCTGCACGAAGGACTCAACGGCATCCCTGGGCGGGTCGAGGCCGGGCCGCCCAAGCACCTGTCCAGTGCCCTCGGACAGATGGTCAACTTCCTCGGGACCCTGCAGAACGAGTGGGCAGGGGCCCAGGCCTTCAGCTCCTTCGACACCTACCTGGCGCCCTACGTGCGCAAGGACAACCTGAGTTTCGAGCAGGTGCGTCAGTCGCTACAGGAGTTCATCTACAATCTCAACGTGCCGTCGCGCTGGGGCACCCAGACGCCATTCACCAACCTGACCTTCGACTGGGTCTGCCCGGAAGACCTGCGCGAGCAGGTGCCGGTGATCGGCGGGCAGGAGATGCCGTTCTGCTACGGCGAGCTGCAGGCCGAGATGGAGCTGATCAACCGCGCCTACATCGAGGTGATGATGGCCGGCGACGCCAAGGGCCGGGTGTTCACCTTCCCGATCCCGACCTACAACATCACCCACGACTTCCCCTGGGACAGCGACAACGCCACGCGCCTGTTCGACATGACCGCGCGCTACGGCCTGCCGTACTTCCAGAACTTCCTTAACTCCGACATGCAGCCCAATCAGGTGCGCTCCATGTGTTGCCGCCTGCAGCTGGACGTGCGCGAGCTGCTCACACGCGGCAACGGCCTGTTCGGCTCGGCCGAGCAGACCGGCTCGCTGGGTGTGGTGACCATCAACTGTGCGCGCCTGGGCTATCGCCACCGGCAGGATCTGCCGGGCCTGCTGCGGCGCCTCGACGAGCTGCTGGACATGGCCTTCGAGAGCCTGGAGGTGAAGCGCAAGGTGATCCAGCACCACATGGATGCCGGCCTCTATCCCTACACCCGACGCTACCTGGGCACCCTGCGCAATCACTTCTCCACCATCGGTGTCAACGGCCTGCACGAGATGCTGCGCAACTTCAGCGGCGACCGCGAGGGCATGCACACCGAAGGCGGCCGCCAGTTGGCGCTGCAGGTGCTGGATCATGTGCGCGCGCGCCTGGTGCAGTTCCAGGAGCAGAGCGGCCACCTGTACAACCTGGAGGCCACCCCGGCCGAGGGCACCACCTACCGCTTCGCCAAGGAAGACCGCAAGCGCTTCCCCGACATCCTCCAGGCCGGAACGCCCGAGGCACCGTACTACACCAACTCCTCGCAGCTTCCGGTGGGCTTCACCGATGACCCCTTCGAGGCGCTGGCGCTGCAGGACGAGCTGCAGTGCAAGTACACCGGCGGCACCGTGCTGCACCTGTACATGGCCGAGCGGATCTCCTCGGCGCAGGCCTGCAAGCAGCTGGTGCGTACCGCGCTGTCGCGCTTCCGCCTGCCGTACCTGACCATCACCCCGACCTTCTCCATCTGCCCGGTGCATGGCTACCTGGCTGGTGAGCACGAGTTCTGTCCGAAGTGCGACGAGGCGCTGCTGCAGAAGCAGCAGTGCTGCGGCGACTGCGGTGGCTGAACCACTATTCCATCCACAGCAAGGAGCAACACCATGAATGCACCCATGCAACTTCCCGAAGCCCAGCGCCAGCGCTGCGAGGTCTGGACCCGCGTGATGGGTTACCACCGTCCGGTGGCGGCCTTCAATCTCGGCAAGCAGTCCGAGCATCGCGAGCGCCAGCATTTCGCCGAGCCACGCTGAGTCAGCCCGGAGCCCGGGCCATCGGTGATGGCCCGGGCTTCGCCATGTCCGCCATTGGAGCCACGAGCATGCCTTCAGTGCCTTCGCGTCATGCCTTTCGCCCGCTGCGCATCGGCGGGCTGCAAGCCATGACCACCCTCGACTACCCCGATCATCTGGCCTGCGTACTGTTCTGCCAGGGCTGCGCCTGGCGTTGCCGCTACTGCCACAACCCGGAGCTGATCCGCTGCGGCGGCCCCACCGAATGGAGCTGGAACAAGGTGCTGGGCTTCCTGCGGCAGCGCCAGGGGTTGCTGCAGGCAGTGGTGTTCTCCGGTGGTGAGGCGACCCTGCAGCCGGCGCTGCCGTCCGCCATGCGCCGGGTGCGCGAGCTGGGCTTCAAGGTCGGCCTGCACAGCGCCGGGATCAAGCCGGCTTCCTTCGGTCGCGCGCTGGCGCACTGCGACTGGCTCGGTTTTGACGTCAAGGCGCTGGAGGAGGACGCGGCGCTGATCACCGGCGTCAGCGGCAGCGGCCAGGCCAACTGGACCAGCCTGGAGCTGCTGCTGGACAGCGGCGTGGACTACGAATGCCGCACCACGGTGCACTGGGATCTGTTCGACTGCCGGCGCCTGCAGCGCCTGGGCGAGCGTCTGGCGGCCCTTGGCGTGCGGCGCTTCGCCGTGCAGCTGGCGCGTCCGCAGCAGATGCTCGATGGCGAGCTGGGCGCGGCTGCCACACCGGCTCAGGCCGCCGAACTCTGGCCTTACTTCGCCCAGCTGTTTGAGCGTTTCGAGCTACGCGCGGCCTGACTCACCAGCCCCAGAACTGCAGCCACCAGCCATAGCCGATCAGGGCGTTGCCCAGCAGCAGCGCGCCGACCGGTACGGCACGGCGCCAGCCGGGCAGGGCGGCGCTCACCCGCCAGCCCAGCCACAGGCTCCAGGCCATGGCCAGGACCAGCAGGGCCCCCCGCGCCTGGCCGACCCAGAGCAGTTCCAGTCCTTCGTAGCGCAGCAGCTTCACCGTGGTCGCCGAGAGGCCGAGAAACAGCCCGGCGGCGCCGGTCGGTACCAGGCACAGCGCCAGATGGCGGGTGAACTGCAGCGAGCGCCCGACCAGGCGTGCGCCGGCATGCAGCAGCAGGTGCAGGCCGCCGCCCAGCAGCAGGGCGCTGCCACCCAGATACAGGCAGATACCCAGGCCGTCGAGCCAGGTGAAGGCATCATTGAGTTGCGGGTAATGGGTCAGCAGCCACCAGGGCGCATCGGCCTGCAGCAGCCACAGCTGCCCGTGTTCTACCAGCCATTCGGCCAGCGTCTGCTTGAGGGCGATGAACCAGGGGCTGAGCGTCCACTGGAAGGCGCCCATGGCCAGGCCGATCACCCCGTACAGCAGCAGGATGACTTCCCAGCGGTTGTCTGGAGTATTGCCGAAACGCACGATCTCCTCGCTGCCGGAGCGGGCGATCAGACGCACCGCGTCGCGCTGGCCGCTGCAGCGCCCGCAAGCATGGCAGGCCGAGGCGCCGCGCATGCGGCGGATGTCCAGCAGCGGCGCGCAGTTGGGCGGCGGCAGGTGCGGCGGCGGGTTGGCCTGCCAGCGCTGCTCATCCACCCGGAAGTGCATGGGCGCGAGCTTGGCTAGCAGGGCGAACACGCCACTGACCGGGCACAGGTAGCGGCACCACACGCGCTTGCCGCGGCCGTACAGCCAGCCGACCAGTATGGCCGCCAGGGTCGAGCCGCCGAGGATCAGCAGCGCCGCCTGGGCGTAGTCGTACACGCTGATCAGCTGGCCGTAGAGCGTGGTGAGCAGAAAACCCAGGGTCGGCCAGCCGCCCCAGCGCATCCAGCGCGGCACACCGCCGCCGCGGCCATGGCGACTGGCCCACTCGCTGAGCGCCCCCTCGGGGCACAGCAGGCCGCACCACAGGCGGCCGAACAGCACCACCGAGAGCAGTACGAAGGGCCACCAGAGCCCCCAGAAGACGAACTGCGCCAGCAGGGTCAGGTCGTCCAGCAGGCGCGCCTGACCATCCGGCAGCGGCAGCCAGGCGGGAATCACCAGCAGCAAGGCGTACAGCAGCACCACGGCCCATTGCAGGCGGCGGATCAGGCCAGCATGGCGCCGCAGCGCCGCGCCGAAGGCGCCCAGCCGGCGATCCAGCGCGGCTTTCATGCCACGCTCCGTTCGCCCTCAGCCTGCCGGGGCGCGTGTCGCCAACACCAGGCGAGTAGCCAGAAGCCGCCCAGCAGCAGTGCGGCGGCGGCCGACGGCATGGCCCGGTAGCCGGTCAGGCCGGCGATCAGCCCGCCCAGGCGCGAGCCATCGTCGAGCCAGGCCGAGCTGTCCCACAGCGGGTCGCCCAGCCAGGCATACAGCTGCTCGGGCAGGTCCATGCCCATCAGCTGGCCGCTGGCGCGGTCCAGGGCGTTCATCAGCATGGCGCCGCCGAGCAGGAGCAACAGGGTCTCGCTGATGGCGAAGAAGCGCCGCCAGTCGAGCAGGCGGCTGCCGGCCTGCAGCAAGGCGAAGCTGGCCGCGCCGAGCAGCCCACCGAGCAAGGCACCGCCGAGCATCTGCGAGGCGCTGGCGGAGCCGCTCGCACCATAGAGGAAGATGGCGATCTCACTGCCTTCGCGGGCCACGGCCAGGGCCGCCAGCAGCGCCAGGGCGGCATGCCGGCCCTGACTCACGGCCTGCTCGGCACGGCTTTCCAGGTCATGGCGCAACTGGCGGCCGTTGCGCGTCATCCACACCACCATCTGCAGCACCAGCAGGCTGGCCAGGGCGCTCATGGCCGCCTGGAACCACTCGCCGGCCGGGCCGCTCATCCAGTTGCCGGCCAGCAGCATCAGGGTCGCCAGCAGGCCGGCCAGCGCCACACCCCCGGCCACGCCGGCCCAGAGCAGGCGCAGGTGCCGGCGTCGCTGCGGCTGGCGACTCAGCCAGGCATACAGCAAGCCGATGACCAGCAGGGCCTCGACGCTCTCGCGCCAGACGATCAGAAGAGCCTGTTCCATACCTATTCCTTACTGTGCCTCGATGAAGCCGCCGGGCAGATCGAGGTGGAATTCGTCGAAGAAGCCATAGCGCCCCGGCTTGAGCGGGTGGATCACCACGAAGGAGCTGACGCCAGGGCCGAGCACCTTTTCCACCCGCAGGGGCAGGCTCTCGAACTCCACCGGTCCCTGGCCACGGTTGTGCACGATGACCTTGAAGCGCTGGCCGGCGGGCACCAGCAGGCTGGCCGGGGTGAAGTGGCCGTCGCGAATCTCCAGCTGGTAGCTGGGCAGCGGCGCTCCCGCCGCCGGCAGGACCAGCGCGAGGAGGAGGGCGGGGAGGGTTCTCATGGTCGGTCTCCTGCGAGGGCGCGCCGGCGGCGTCAGTAGCCGCCTTTCTTGCCGATGCCGGCGTAGGTGAAGCTGTAGGTCAGTTCGCAGGGCTCGAACCAGGCTGCCACGCCGGTCTCCTTGTCGGTGTGGCGGCCGAAGGCGTGCTGGTGATGGCCGCCGGGTGGCGCTACGCGGTAGGTCAGTCGGTACTGACCGGGGCCATCCAGCTTGACGTTGTCGCCGTAGTGCGGGCCGTCGCTGGCGACCATGGCGTGGAAGTCGCCCTGGATGGCCTTGTCGCTGCCCAGCCGTTGCAGGCGGTAGGAGATCGACAGATAGGGCACGAAGCTGCCTTCCTGGAAGCCGTGGCGGTTGTTCTCCAGGGCGCTGATGTCCGCCTCCATGTGCACGTCGGACTCGGCGGCCGGGCGCATCATGCCGGGCGGGTCCATCTCGATCGGCTGCAGGTACACCGCGCCAACCTCCATGCCGGCGCACTGCTGAGGTTCGCCGATGGGGTACTCGCGGGCCGAGGCGAGGGGGATGGCGAACAGGGCGAAGAGCGGGAACAGGGCGAGTGGTTTCATGCTGCGGACTTCCTTAGCGGGGAATGTTGGCGGCAGCTTAGGAAGCCCGAAACTAATCAATAATGATTCTTGTCAATTTTATCCGGCACATAAGTGATACCCAGATGGAGGTATGGCTCTGTGCGGTGGGATAGGTGATCTTGCCGAGCCACCCAATAGCCCGGAGCCCGCCCCGTGACGGACCAGGATGCATTGCTGACGGCAGTTTTGCTTACCCACCGCAACCAGGTTGCCCTGGCAGAGTCGGTGCAACTGATCTCCCGCTGGTTCCAGCAGAATGGGCTGCCGACCATGACCGAGGAGCTGCAGGTGCACATGGAACAGGTGGTAAGCAATTCACTGCATATCAACCAACTGCTTGAAGGGCTTGAATAGAGACCGTTTAGCAGCCTTCAGGGCCTGATGGCCTCTGCTTGTACAGGCTGACAGCAGTTGCATCTGATCGATGCCGGTCTTCGCTGATGTCAGGGCGACTGAATACGCAGCAGAGGCTTCTCTCTTGACCTGGGTCATGCAGTCCCATGCTGCACAAGACAGCATGTATTCGAGAGTTCGCTGGAGAGGCGCAGATGCGAGATGGGTGTTCCGGGCTGGTTCTGAGCGGTGGTCAGGGTACGCGCATGGGCGGGGCGGACAAGGGGCTGATGCCGTGGTGCGGCAGGCCGATGGTCGAGTGGGTCTGCCGGCAGATGCGCCCCTTGGTTGGTGAACTGGCCATTTCCTGCAATCGCAACGTGGAGAGCTATGCCGCGTTCTGTGACCGTACGCTGAGCGATGCTCACACCGGCTATCCGGGGCCCCTGGCCGGTATCCTCGCCGGGCTACGCTCCCTGTGCGGCACGCATCTGCTGGTCGCCCCCTGTGACCTGCCCGCCATTGAGCAGGAGCTGCTGCGCGAACTGCAGCAGCTCGCACTTGCGCATTCCGGGCGGATCGCCGTGGTGCGTCAGGGTGAAAGGCTGCAGCCGCTACTCTGCGTGCTACCGCGTACCCTGCTGGCTGCGGTCGAGTCCGCGTGGACAGCCGGCGAGCGCAGTCCGAGCCGCCTGTGGCAGCGCCTGGGTACCTGCGAGCTGGCCTGTCGGGAAGACGATCCGCGCCTGCTCAACTTCAATTGTCCTGAGGTGCTGCTGGCGGCCCGCCAGTCGGCCCACGGTGAATGGGGAAGCTATGTTGATCATCGATAAGCGCAAGGCCATGGCCGTTGCGCCGATTCTGCGCCTGGGTTTCCGGCCCTTTTTTCTGCTCGGCGCCGTGCTGGCCGCGCTGGCCATTCCGGTGTGGATCGCCGCCTTGCAGGGCTGGGCGCTACCGGCGCCGGTGGGGGGCTGGCTAGCCTGGCACCGGCATGAACTGGTGTTCGGCTTTGCCGGTGCCATCATCGCCGGCTTTCTGCTCACGGCGGTGCAGACCTGGACCGGCCGGCCGAGTCTTTCCGGACGGCCGCTGGCCCTGCTGGTCGGGCTCTGGCTGCTGGGGCGGCTGAGCTGGTGGCTGCCCTCGGCCTGGCTCTTGCTGCTGTTCAATCTGGCGTTTCTGCTCGCGGTGGCTGGGATCATGGCGCGGCTGCTGTGGGCCGTGCGGCAGCGGCGCAACTATCCCATCGTGCTGGTGCTCATGCTGCTGGCCGCGGTCGACCTGCTGAGCCTGTTCGGCGTGCTGCTGCAGCACGACGCCTGGCAGCGCCAGGGTAGCCAGGCGGCGATCTGGCTGGTGGCGGCGATGATGACGCTGATCGGCGGGCGGGTGATTCCCTTCTTTACCCAGCGTGGCCTCGGTCGGCTGGAGATGGTGCAGCCCTGGGCCTGGCTGGATCTGGCGCTGCTGGTCGGTACGCTTCTTCTGGCGCTGCTGACGGGCTCAGGCCTGCTGCTGCAGCCGCACTGGGGCGGCGCGGTTCTGCTGCTGGCCCTGGGGCTGGGGCACGGCATTCGCCTGGGGCGCTGGTTCGATCGTGGGCTGTTGCGAGTACCGTTGTTGTGGTCGCTGCACCTGGCCTATGCCTGGATGGTGCTGGCCTGCCTGGGCCTGGCGCTCTGGCATGCCGGCGTGGCAGTACCCTTCAGCCAGGTGCTGCACGCGCTGACGGTAGGGGCCATGGCTGGGCTGATTCTGGCCATGCTGGCGCGGGTCTCGCTGGGCCATACCGGCCGGCCGCTGGAGTTGCCGCGAGGCTTTGCCGTCGCCTTCGCGTTGCTCAACCTGGCGGCGCTACTGCGGGTGCTGGGCGTTTCCTTCGCCTATCAGCCCGCCCTGTGGTTGGCGGCGCTGGCTTGGGTGTTGGCCTTCGCGCAGTTTCTCTTCTGCTACGGCCCCATGCTCTGTCGCACGCGTGCCGATGGCCATCCAGGCTAGGGAGGCAAGATGCTCTACCTGTTGCTTAAGTTCGTTCACCTGAGTGCCGCAGCCTTCTTCATTGGTGGGGTGTTCTTCGAGGTGATGATCCTCAGTCGCGCCGCCAGGCAACTGGACGAGGCGCCGCGCGCGCAGTTATCCAAGGCGCTCGGACAGCGCGCGCGCCAGGTCATGCACTGGGTGGTGTTGGCGCTCTATGGCGCGGGCATCGGCCTGGCCTGGCATTACCGCGCCGCGCTCGCGCAACCTTTCGCCAGCAGCTTCGGCACCCTGCTGACGCTGAAGATCTGCCTGGCGCTGAGCATCCTCGGCCACTTCCTCTTCGTAGTCTTCCTGATGCGCAGCGGACGCATGACGCCCGCGCGCTCGCGACTGATCCACCTCAGTGTGTTGGTGCAGATGCTCGCCATCCTGTTTCTGGCCAAAGCGATGTTCCTGCTCAGTTGGTGAGTGCTGGCGATGATCCTGGTCAAGAAGTGGCGGGCCTGATGCAGGGCCATCCGCGCCATCCAGCTTGGTTCTGATACGCGGCCATCGCGCCTAGCCTGTGGGAATTACCTAGCATGAGGATGCCCCGATGGATTTTGCCTTCAGCCCCAGAGTGGAAGCGCTGCGCCGGCAGTTGCAGGATTTCATGGATGCCCATGTGGTGCCGCGCCATGCCCAGTGGCTGGCGGAGGTGCAGGCCGGGTGCCTGCCGGTATCTTTCATGGCCGACCTCAAGGCCCTGGCGCGCAGCGAAGGGCTGTGGAACCTGTTCCTGCCCGGTCTGCGTGACGATGAGCCGGGCACGCGCCTGAGCAACCTCGAGTACGCACCGCTGGCGGAGATCATGGGGCGCATTCCCTGGGCCAGCGAGGTGTTCAACTGCAGCGCGCCGGATACTGGCAACATGGAGTTGCTGCATCTGTTCGCCAGCCCCGCGCAGCACCAGCGCTGGCTGCTACCGCTGCTGGAAGGCGAGGTCCGCTCGGCCTTCGCCATGAGCGAGCCGGACGTGGCCAGCTCGGACGCCGGCAACGTGCAGACGCTGATCCATCGTGACGGCGAGCATTACGTCCTCAACGGGCGCAAATGGTTCATCACCAATGCTTGTCACCCGCAGTGTCGTCTGCTGATCGTGATGGGCAAGACTGATCCCGAGGCCTCGCCACATCGTCAGCAGAGCATGGTTCTGGTGCCTTTCGACACGCCGGGGGTGCAGTTGCTGCGCAATATTCCGGTGCTCAACCATGTTTCGGCAGAAGGTCATGCGGAGATCTTGTTGGGCGATGTGCGGGTGCCGTGCAATCACCTGCTCGGCCAGGAGGGCGACGGCTTCATGATGGCCCAGGCGCGTCTTGGACCGGGGCGGGTGCACCACTGTATGCGCGCCATCGGCATGGCCGAACTGGCCCTGCAGCTGCTGCTGGAACGCTGCCAGGAACGCCGCACCTTCGGCCGCTACCTGGCGCAGTACGCCAATATTGGCGACTGGATCGGCGAATCGCGGCTAGATATCGAGCAGGCGCGCCTACTGGTACTCAAGACCGCCTGGATGCTGGATGAAGTGGGCGCCAGGGCGGCGCGCCGGGAGATCGCCATGATCAAGGCCCAGGTGCCGCGCATGCTCTGCCGGGTGGTCGATCGCGCCATGCAGGTGTTCGGCGCCATGGGCCTGAGCCCCGATACGCCGCTGGCGGATTTCTACACTCAAGGCCGTGCGCTGCGCTTCGCCGACGGCCCCGATGAGGTACACCTGCGCAGCCTGGCGCGCTGGGAGCTGGAGGCCAGCGCCCAGCAGCGCGGGCAGACGGCGGCCTATCTCACGCCGCCGGGTTGAGCCTCAGAACGGCAGGCCGTGGCCGAACGGCTGCAGGTGGGCAAGCAACAGGAAGAACGAGGCCAGCACGGCATTGATCGACCAGGCCACGGTCAGGAAGCGGGCGATCTCGCCGTAGATGGGCTCGCGCACGTTGCCGGCGTTGCGCCAGACCGCGTTCAGCACCCAGGCGGTGTAGCCGACGAAAGCCGCCAGCAGCAGGGCCAGCGTTACGCTGTCGACTTGCCGGTAGAGCAGCAGGATGGCGCCAAACAGCAGGTGGCTGAGCAGCACGCCCCGCAGCCAGAACACTTGCCATAGCGGGCGACTGCCGGGAGTGTCGAGGCACGTGAGAATCTTGTGTGTATGCATGGTGCGACTCCGTTCGGGAAACTTCATGCTTCAGTCTAGGCGAGGTCAACAACGACTCGACCCGCGTATCGCGGGCCGAGCCTAGCCAATACACATCCAACGTATTTAATTAATCGTTCGGGCACCTCCTTGCGCGCGCAGCGGCACGCTCCTGGGGACAGGTGAGAAGAAGCCAATGACCACCTGCCAGGTCATGGCCAGGGCGCCGACGATGAACACCACGTCGCCGAAGGTGCGCACCCAGCGCAGGGTCTGCAGCAGGTCCTGTTGCATGAAGGCCTCGCTGCGGGCGTACCACAGTCCCTCGCTGACGCTGGCGTGGAACTGGATGATGCCGATCGGCAGCAGGCTGGTGGCGATCATCAGCACCAGACCTGCGTTGAGCCACCAGAAGGCGACTTTCATCAGCCCCTCGCTGAACTGCAGTTGCGGGCGGATATAGCGCAGCACCAGCAGGGTGAAGCCCAGGGCGAGGAAGCCGTAGACCCCGAACAGCGCGGCGTGCGCGTGGACTGGCGTGGTATTGAGGCCCTGCACGTAGTACAGCGAGATCGGCGGGTTGATCATGAAGCCGAACACCCCGGCGCCAAGCATGTTCCAGAAGGCCACGGCGACGAAGCACATCAGCGGCCACTTGACCCGTTCCATCCATACCGCGCGGCTCTTCAGGCGCCAGTTCTCCCAGGCCTCGTAGCCGAGCACGATCAGCGGCACCACTTCCAGGGCGCTGAAGGTCGCACCTACCGCCATCACCGGGGTGGTGGTGCCGGAGAAGTACAGGTGGTGGAAGGTGCCGGGCACGCCGCCGAGCATGAACAGCGAGGCGGAGGCCAGGCTGGCGGTGGTGGCCATGCGCTTGGACACCAGGCCCATGCTGGAGAAGATGAAGGCCAGCGCGGTGGTGGCGAACACCTCGAAGAAGCCCTCCACCCACAGGTGCACCACCCACCAGCGCCAGTACTCCATCACCGACAGATGGGTGCGCTCGCCGTAGGCGAAGCCGGCGCCGTAGAACAGGCCGATGGCGATCACCGAGGCCGACAGCAGGGCCAGCAGGTTCTTGTCGCCGGGCTGGCGGAAGGCCGGCAGGATGCCGCGCAGCATCAGCAGCAGCCAGAAGGCCACACCGGTGAACTTGCCGATCTGCCACAGGCGACCGAGGTCGACGTACTCGTAGCCCTGATGGCCGAGCCAGAAGTTCCACTCGGCCGGCATGATCTGGGCGATGGCCAGGTAATTACCGACGAAGGAACCCAGCACCACGACCACCAGCGCGCAGAACAGCAGATCCACGCCGAGCTTCTGGAATTTCGGGTCTTTGCCGCCATTGATGATGGGGGCGAGGAACAGTCCCGCTGCGAGGAAGCCGGTGGCGATCCAGAACAGCGCGCTCTGGATGTGCCAGGTACGCAGCAGCGAGTAGGGGAACCACTGCGACAGCGGGAAGCCATAGAAATCCTGGCCCTCCACCGTGTAGTGGGCGGTGGCGCCGCCGAGCATGACCTGGAAGGCGAACAGCCCGACCACCAGCAGCAGGTACTTGCCCAGCGCCTTCTGCGACGGTGTCAGGCCGACCAGGCTGAGCGGGTCGTGGGCCGGCGCGACCGGTTCGTCCTCCTCGTGATCGCGCAGGAAGGCCCAGGCCCAGACCAGGAAGCCGATGCCGGCAATCAGCAGGATCACGCTGGTGATGGACCAGATCAGGTTCTCCGCGGTCGGTTTGTTGTCGATCAGCGGCTCGTGCGGCCAGTTGTTGGTGTAGGTGGCATCATGTCCCGGACGCTCGGTGGCGGCCACCCAGGCAGTCCAGAAGAAGAACTGGGTCAACTGCCCGCGCCGTGCGGCGTCGGGTAGGGTGTTCTCCTTCATGGCGAAGCTCTTGCGGCTGCCCTGCAGGACCGGGTCGTTGCCGAACAGCGCCTTGTAGTAAGCCGCAGTCAGTTCGACAGCGGCGACGCGGCGTTCGCTGAGCACCAGCACCTCGCCATGCACCTGGTTGCCGCGGTATTCGCGCTTGAGTTGCTGGCGCAGCAGGGCCTGATGGTCTTCGTCCACCTCAGCATAGGGCACACCGTAGGTTTGCTGTGCGGCCAGGTCGAGCCAAGCCGTCAGTTCACGGTGCAGCCAGTCGGCGGTCCAGTCCGGCGCCTGGTAGGCACCGTGGCCCCAGATCGAACCGAGCTGCATGCCGCCCACACTCTGCCAGGCGGTCTGGCCGTCGAGGATGTCTTCATCGGTAAATAGCAGGCTGCCGTCGGCGCTCTGCACCTGTTGTGGGATCGGTGGTGCCTGGCGATAGACCTCGCGCCCAAACCAGCCGAGCACACAGAAAGTCACGCCGAGTACGGCGATCAATGCCCACCAGAGTTTGCGATACTCACCCATGCTGCACCGCCTCGCCGAGGGCGCGTGGGAACAGAAGATTGTTTTCCAGATGGATGTGCTGCATCAGGTCGCGACGCATCTCATCCAGTCCGCGGTACAGCGCGCGCCAGGTGTTGCAGGCATTGGCCGGCGGTTGCATGTCGTCGGTCATTTCGACGACACGCTCCAGCGCATCGCCGTGCTGGTCGTGCTCGTACCGCATCACCGAGATCGGACCACCAGCCATCGTGCCGCCACCACGCAGGATCATCGGGAAGAGAATCTGCTCTTCCTTCTGCATGTGGCTTTCCAGCTCCTGCTGCATGTCGATCAGCAGATCTGTCAGTCCCACTGGGCAGTGCTCGCGGCCGCCATGCACCTGCTCGACTCTCGCCGCGAGACGAATCAACTCCGGCAGTTGCTGACGGTGCACGTCGTGGTAGCGCTGCAGGATGTGTTCAATCAACTGCTCGTCCGGGACCGTACGCCAATCCTCCGCGTCTTGGGCTTCGCCGCTGAGTGAGAGCAAGCGTTCCTGTATCTGGCTGGCATCGATGCCGTGCTCCTGCGCGGCCTGGCGTAGGCTCTTCTGACCGCCGCAGCAGAAGTCGAGGTGGAATTCGTGGAACACCCGGGTCGCACCGGGGATGCTGCAGGCAATATTGCCTAGGGTGCTGTCAAGCAGTTGGCTGGCCATGGAGGTCTCCTATCAGACATATTGGTCTGCATGCTCCATCGCAAGCCCTGTGCCGCTTTCCAACTTGACGGAAATCAAGGGCTTGCGCGCTGACAGGGTCTAATCTACCCCGAAGAAATCAGGTAGCGGATACCCGAAATGGTAGATTTCACCCCTCTGCAGAACACCTTGCTCGCCGATCTGGTCAGCGAGCTACCATCCGCCGTACGCCTTCAGCGTCTGGTTGTCAGCCTGCGCGAAATATTCGCTTGCAGCGCGGTGGTGCTGTTACGCCTGGATGGCGAAAGCCTACGACCGCAGGCGGCAGTCGGCTTGGCCCACGAAGCGCTGGGGCGCAGCTTCGTAATCGCCCGGCATCCGCGCTTGGCGCAGATCTTGGCACAGCGTGAGCCATTGCAATTCGCCGCCAACAGCGAGTTGCCCGACCCTTACGACGGCCTGTTGCAGGACAGTCCTGATGAGCCGTTACCTGTGCACGATTGCATGGGCATGAGTCTGTTTCTCGACGGCCGCCTATGGGGGGCTGTGACCTTGGATGCCCTACGCCGCGGTACCTTTGACCGCACCGCCACCCAGCGCCTGCAGCGTTATGCCCTGCTAATAGAGGCAGCGCTGCGGATGTGTCGTCTGGAAAACGAAATTCGCAGCCTGCGCCTGGCCCGACGGGAGGAAGGCGAGGTTGGTGACCAGACTGGCGGCACCATCCTCGGCGACAGCTCGGTGTTATGCCATTTACTCGACGAGCTGGGCGTCGTAGCGGACTCCGAGCTGCCTGTACTGCTGCAAGGTGAGACAGGCGTAGGCAAGGAGCTGTTTGCCCGCTGGCTGCATGCCCACTCGCCGCGCGCGCGCAAACCGCTGGTTTACGTCAACTGCGCCGCACTCCCGGAGACTTTGGCTGAGAGTGAACTGTTCGGCCACGTAAAGGGGGCGTTTTCTGGTGCCGCGCATGAGCGCCCCGGCCGCTTTGAGGCGGCCAATGGTGGCACGTTATTCCTCGACGAGATCGGTGAGCTGCCGCTGTCGATCCAGGCCAAGCTGTTGCGCGCCCTGCAGAATGGCGAGATTCAGCGCTTGGGCGCTGATCGCCCAAGGCATGTCGACGTACGAGTGATCACTGCGACCAACCGGCGCTTACACGAGGAAGTGCGTGAAGGGCGTTTCCGCGCCGACCTCTACCACCGCCTTTCTGTCTACCCGGTGCACATACCTCCGTTGCGCGAGCGCGGCCGGGACGTGCTGGTGCTGGCCGGGCATTTTCTCGAACTCAACCGCGCCCGCCTGGGTTTGCGCTGCCTGCGCCTGTCCGCCGATGCTGAGCGCGCCCTGTTGGCCTACTCCTGGCCGGGCAACGTGCGTGAGCTGGAACATGTGATCAGCCGCGCCGCGCTCAAGGTACTCAGCCAGGCCGAGTCACGCACCGCACTGCTCAGTATCGAGGCAACTTGGCTTGGGCTGGACGGCCTAGTACCAGCGCCGAGCAGCGTCCCGTCGGCTGTGCCGCTGGTACCTAGCGAAAGCCTGCACCAGGCTATGGAGCGCTATCAGCGCGAACTAATCCAGAACACTCTGGCGCAGCATGCCGGCAAATGGGCCACCGCCGCACGGGCGCTGGCAATCGACCCGAGCAATCTGCGTAAGCTGGCACGGCGGCTCAACTTAATCTGACTATGGAGAAACCTATGCTGACCCATCTCGATGCCCACGGCCGTGCCAGCATGGTGGATGTCACCGACAAGACGGTGACCTGCCGCGAGGCCGTAGCCGAAGCCCGCGTGCGCATGCTGCCGGCGACACTGGCGATGATCGCCGATGGACATCACCCCAAGGGCGACGTTTTCGCTGTGGCACGCATCGCCGGCATCCAGGCTGCAAAGAAGACTCATGAGCTGATCCCGCTTTGCCACCCGCTGCTGCTGACCGCCATCAAGGTCGAGCTGGAGGCCGAAGGCGAAGACTGCGTGCACATAGTTGCGCGCTGCAAGTTGGCCGGGCAGACCGGTGTGGAGATGGAGGCGCTGACTGCCGCCAGTGTCGCCGCGCTGACCATTTACGACATGTGTAAGGCGGTGGATCGCGGTATGACCATCGAGCTGGTACGCCTGCTGGAGAAGAGCGGCGGTGTTTCGGGGATATACAGGGCGCCTTGACCAAACGCAAGGTGTGGCCAATACCGGAGCGCCAGACTGGCGGAGTTTCATCGAGGAGCACTCGCCATGCACGAGCGTTTTCATTTGAGCGGCATGCGCCGCCAGTATCAGGTTAGTGAGTTGCTGGAACGCCAGGCTCCCGAGTCAGCCTTGCAGTTATTGCATGAGTGGCTCGATCAGGCGATTGCTAGCGAGGCCCCGCCAATCGAGGCCAATGCCATGACCCTGGCAACGGTCGATGCTAAGGGGCAGCCGCATTGCCGTGTGGTTTTGCTCAAGGGCATCGATGAGCGTGGCCTGCTGTTCTATAGCCACTATGGCAGCGGCAAGGGTCAGGAGCTGGCCAGCAATCCGCGAGCAGCCTTGCTTTTCCACTGGCCCACATTGGAGCGTCAGTTGCGCATCGAGGGTGAAGTTGAGCGGGTTGTGGCGCAGGAGGCTGACATATACTTCGCCAACCGCCCATTGCCCAGTCGTCTGGCCTGCTGGGCCAGTGAGCAAAGCCAGGTCATAGGTGGGCGGGAGGAGCTTGAAGCACGCCTGGAGATCGCGCAGAAACGTTTCATGGAGGTAGAACCATCTCGCCCGGCAGGCTGGGGCGGCTTCAGGGTCGTACCTGCCAGCCTGGAGTTCTGGCAGGGCAGACCGGATCGTCTGCATGACCGATTGCGCTACAGGCGTGACTCCAAGGGCTGGTGCCGCGAACGGTTGGCCCCCTG
>CAMPIF010000015.1 GCA_946886245.1 Ectopseudomonas composti
TATAACGATCATGAACGCATCAGCCCCCATCTCCCCACCGCTTCTGGAAAGCGATGTGCTGCGTACCTTCGTCGCCATCGCCGATAGCGGCAGCTTTACCCGTACCGCCGCCCAGGTATTTCGCAGCACGGCGGCCGTCAGCCTGCAGATCAAGCGCCTGGAGGAAACCCTCGGCCAGCGCCTGTTCATCCGCGAGGCACGACAAGTTCGCCTGACTGTCGAAGGCGAGTTGCTACTGGGCTATGCCAGGCGCCTGCTCAAGCTCAACGAGGAGGCCGTGGCGCGCTTTCTCACTCCGACGCTGAGTGGTCGCGTGCGCTTCGGTACGCCGAACGACATCGGCGACCGCGTGCTGCCAGGCGTGCTGACCCTGTTCGCGCGCAGCCACCCGGCCGTGGAAGTCGAAGTGAACGTGGGGCGCAGCGTGGACCTGGTGGCGAAGCTGGATGCCGGCGAGCTGGATCTGACCCTGATCAACGCCGGCAACGACGGCCTGGATGACTCTCGCGGCGAAGTGATCTATTCCGAGGAACTGGTCTGGGCCGGACGCGATGGCGGCCTGGCCATACAGCGCTCCCCCCTGCCGCTGGCGCTGGCCAACCCGGGCTGCGCCTGGCGCAGGACTGCGATCGATGCGCTGGATCGCCAGGGTATGGCCTATCGCATCGCCTACTCCTGCGAGCAGTGCGCCGGCCAGGAAGCGGCGATGACGGCCGACCTGGCCATCGCGCCCTTCCCGCGTAGCCTGGTCAAGCCGCCACTGCGTCGACTGGGAGCGGAACAGGGCCTGCCCGCCCTGGGTGAATACCACATCAAATTGATACGCGGTCATCAGCGCAACGACGCCATCGAGGCGCTCGCCACGCAGATGATTCAGGCGTTCGCGCAGAGCCGAGCCCTGCACCACTAACAGGGTGCGCCGTGCGCACCGCGAATATCGCGGCGCCGGCCTGGTGCGCACGGCGCACCCTAAGAGAGGCAGTCCAACCGACAGTTGAACGGCGGCATAGCGCACGCATTCGTTTAGAGGGTCCTGGCGCTCACGCAAAGCCAAGTAGGGTGCGCGATAGCTGACCTGCGGCAAACATCCGGCAACCCCACGCCTGCCTGGGTTCAGGGGTTCAGGCAGAGCTCAGTAGGGTGCGCCGTGCGCACCGGGAATATCGCGGTGCCGGCCTGGTGCGCACGGCGCACCCTACGAGAGGCCGGCCGCGCGATAGCTGATCGGCCAGGCGTCTGCGTTTACCCGCGATTGGCTGCAGCGACGATCAGCGCTTTCATCTCGGCGACTGCCTGCTTGAAGCCGACGAACAGGGCATGAGCGACGATGGCGTGGCCGATGTTCAGTTCGTTGACACCAGGAATCGCCGCCACGGCTTCGGCATTGTGATAATGCAGGCCGTGGCCGGCGTTGACGATCAACCCGTGGTTCAGACCGCAGATGACGCCATCACGAATGCGCGACAGCTCATGCGCAGCTTCTTCCGCCGTATGGGCATCGGCGTAGCGACCGGTGTGCAGTTCGATGACCGGCGCACCGACACGCATGGCCGCTTCGATCTGCCGCTCCTCGGCGTCGATGAACAGCGACACCTCGCAGCCCGCCAGGGTCAGACGCTCGACCGCTGCGGCGATACGCGCTTCCTGCCCGGCCACGTCCAGGCCGCCTTCGGTGGTCAGCTCCTGGCGGGTTTCCGGCACCAGGCACACGTGCGCCGGGCGGATCTGCTCGGCGAAACCGAGCATGAAATCGGTGACGCCCATTTCGAAGTTCATCCGCGTCTGCAGCACGTCAGCCAGCACGCGCACATCGCGATCCTGGATGTGACGGCGATCTTCACGCAGGTGCACGGTGATGCCATCGGCACCGGCTTCTTCGGCGTCCAGCGCAGCCTTGACCGGGTCCGGGTAACGCGTCCCGCGAGCCTGGCGCAGGGTGGCGACGTGGTCGATGTTCACGCCGAGCAGAATACGATTGGCCTCAGTCACGCTTGGACTCCTTGAGCGTCATGAAAAGTTCGCGGCTGACCAGGGGCCTGCCGCCGAGATGGGGGGCCAGCGCCTGACGCATCAGGCGCTTGGCGGCGGCCAGCGCGCCCGGCGTCTGCCAGTCGGCCTCGGCCATGGCCAGCAGTTCGCGGCCCTGGAACACACCGGGTTGCAGTTGTACCACTGGCACCAGGCCGATGTCCTGCTGCCAGCGGTAAAGTGCCGTGGGATCGATGGGGTGATCGTGCTGGTCACGATCCAGGGCGAACCCATAGCCCAGTTCGTCCAGCAGGCGCCATTCGAACGCGCGCAGCAACGGTTCCAGCGCCCTGCCGGCAGCCAGCGCCTGCAGGGTCAGGCCGTAGTGCTCGAGCATCACCGGGTGCGGGTCTTCGGCCG
The DNA here is from genome assembly GCA_946886245.1 of Ectopseudomonas composti. Next base: position 2,389 of record CAMPIF010000015.1, read on the forward strand.
GTAGCAGGCGAATCAGCAGTTCGTTGAGATAGAGCCCCGAGAACAGCGCCTCGCCCGTCAGCAACAGCGGAATGCCGGCACTTTCCAGGCGTCCGACGGTCTTCAGCTCACCGCGCCCACGCAGTTCCAGCTCCAGCGGCGCAAAAGGCCGGGCAATGCTGCCAACCTTGCCGCGTGCGGCGCGCAGCACGGCACGCACGCGCCCCTGGGCGGTGAAGAAATCCACCAGGGCGCTGCTTTCCTTGTACGGACGGCTATGCAGAACGTAGGCGGCAGGAATCATGTGGGTAACCGCCAGAATGCGCCATGAGCAACGACGAGGATGCGCATGGCGCCCCGATCAATCCAGGTAACCCAGCGAGCGCAGGGCGCGCTCGTCGTCGGACCAGCCACCTTTGACCTTGACCCAGAGGTTGAGCATCACCTTGGAATCGAACATGGTTTCCATGTCCTTGCGCGCTTCCTGGCCGATGCGTTTGATGCGCTCGCCCTTGTCGCCGATGATGATTTTCTTCTGTCCGTCGCGTTCCACCAGGATCAGGCCGTGGATATGCAGAATGCGGCCTTCCTGCTTGAACTCCTCGATCTCCACGGTGATCTGGTACGGCAGCTCGGCACCGAGCTGGCGCATGATCTTCTCGCGGATCAGCTCGGCAGCCAGGAAACGGCGGGAGCGGTCGGTGATCTGGTCTTCCGGGTAGAAATGCTCGGACTCCGGCAGGCGCTCGCCCACCAGCTTTTCCAGGGTGTCGAGGTTCTGCCCCTGCAGCGCGGAGATCGGCACGATCTCGGCCTGCGGCAATTGCTCGGCCAGCCAGCCCAAGTGCGGCAGCAGCTCGCTCTTGTCTTCCAGGCGGTCGGATTTGTTCACTGCCAGCAGAATCGGGCATTTGACGTGCTGCACCTTCTCCAGCACCAGTTGGTCTTCGTCGGTCCAGCGCATGCGGTCGACCACGAACACCACCACATCGACATCCTTCAACGCGGTGGAGGCGCTGCGGTTCATGTAGCGGTTCAACGCCTTGTCGTTTTGCTTGTGCAGGCCGGGCGTATCGACGTAGACCGCCTGAATCTCGCCCTCGGTCTTGATCCCGAGCATGTTGTGGCGGGTGGTCTGCGGTTTGCGCGAGGTGATCGCCAGCTTCTGCCCGAGGATGTGGTTGAGCAGCGTCGACTTGCCCACGTTGGGCCGGCCGACGATGGCGACGTAGCCGCAGCGGGTCATAGGTGTATCAGTCATTGCCATTCTCCACCCCGAGGGCGATCAGCGCCGCAGCCGCAGCGACCTGCTCGGCAATACGCCGGCTGCCGCCCTGGCCCAGGGTCTTTTCATTGAGCAGGGAAACCTGGCACTCGACCATGAAGGTACGGCAGTGCGGCTCGCCCTGAACGTCCACCACCTCGTAACGAGGCAGCTCACAGGCACGCGATTGCAGGAATTCCTGCAGTCGCGTTTTCGGATCCTTGTTGGTGTCGACCAGGGTCAGGCCGTCCAGCTCGCCGGTCAGCCAGTCCAGCACGCGCTCGCGTGCCACATCCATACCGGCATCCAGATAGATGGCGCCAATCAGCGCCTCCAGGGCATCGGCCAGGATCGACTCGCGACGAAACCCGCCGCTCTTCAGCTCACCGGAGCCCAGGCGCAGGTATTCGCCCAGCTCGAAACCGCGCGCCAGCACGGCCAGGGTCTCGCCCTTGACCAGGCGTGCACGCAGGCGCGACAACTGGCCTTCGCGGGCTTGCGGGAAGCGCTCGAACAGCGCCTCACCGGCTACGAAATTGAGGATGGCATCACCGAGAAATTCCAGCCGCTCATTGTTGCGGCCGGCGAAACTGCGATGGGTCAGGGCCAGGACCATCAGGTCCTGGTCCTTGAAGCTATGGCCGAGCTTGCGCTCGAGGCGGGACAGGTTTGGACTCACGGCATCCGTACACGAAATTCTTTGTCGAAATTCACCACCAGATCGAGGTTCTCGATCAGCGGCTCGCGTTTTTCATACTTGAGGTGGACCAGAAACTCGTTGTTCTCCACCTTCACCTGCAAGGCGTCGCGCATGTTCAGGTCACGAATGTTGTTGACCTGCATGCCCTTGCTCACATGGTTGTAAAACTCACCGACGGTGCGCACATCCGACGCCTTGTCGGTTTCCACCGAAGTGATGATCTTCTCCAGCGACATATAGTCGAGATAGTGCGGCATCACCTTGAATGCCGTGCTGGCGAAGAATGCCACCACGGCCAGAACCATCAGCCAACCCAGAATGGAAAGCCCCTGCTGCGAGCGCGCGAAAGTCATGTGTATCCCCAATGAACGGTCTTGTTGGAAAGCCTGACGGCTAGACTATTTATAGCCTGCGGCGCTGCATTGAACAGCGCGCCAGTGCTCAATGAATCAGGCCGACCCGAGAGAAATTGGGCAGATTGCTGGTCTTGGGCTCCGGCCAGCTCATCCAGATGGCGAAGGCCTTGCCGACGATATGATCGTCCGGGACCATGCCCCACAGCTCCTGAGGGATATGACGATCACGCCAGTAACGGCTGTCGTTGGAGTTGTCACGGTTGTCGCCCATCATGAAGTAGTGCCCTTGTGGCACCACCCATTGGCCGCCAGGCTCGCGGCGCATGCGAGTCATTTCCTTGCGAATGGTGTGTTCGACCTGACCGAGGCGCTCCTGGTAGAGCATCGCACTGCCCAGGCTGCCAGCTTCTTCGCCGATCAGCTTCTCGGCCACCGGCTCACCATTGATCAGCAGACGCTTGCCCTGGGTGTACTCGATACGATCCCCCGGCAGACCCACCACACGCTTGATGTAGTTGATGCTCGGATCGCTGGGGTAGCGGAACACCATCACATCGCCGCGCTGCGGGTTGTCCACCTCGATGATCTTCTCGTCGATCACCGGCAGGCGAATGCCGTAGGCGAACTTGTTGACCAGGATGAAATCGCCCACTTCCAGGGTCGGCTTCATCGACCCGGAAGGAATCTGGAACGGCTCGACCAGAAACGAGCGCAGCACCAGCACGATAGCCAGCACAGGGAAGAAGGATTTGCCGTACTCGACGAGCAAGGGCTCCTTGTTCAGGCGCTCCAGCACCCTGTCGTCGGGGTCGTCGACCCGCCCCTGGTACGCCGCAATCGCCGCACGGCGGCGCGGAGCCAGCAGGATCAGATCGATCAGGGCCAGGAAGCCGCAAACGGCGACCGCGATAACCAACAGGAGCGGGAAATTGATCGACATAGAGCCTTAGCTATCCAACCTGAGCACGGCAAGGAAGGCTTCTTGTGGAATTTCCACGTTGCCGACCTGCTTCATGCGTTTCTTACCGGCCTTCTGCTTCTCCAGCAGCTTTTTCTTACGGCTCACGTCGCCACCGTAACACTTGGCCAGTACGTTCTTTCTGAGCGCCTTGACAGTGGTCCGCGCGATGATCTGGCCGCCAATGGCTGCCTGGATCGCCACGTCGAACATCTGCCGAGGAATCAGTTCCTTCATCTTCTCGGTCAATGCACGGCCCTTGTAGGCCGCGTTGTCGCGGTGCACGATCAATGCCAGGGCATCGACCTTGTCGCCGTTGATCAGTACATCGAGCTTGACCAGATTGGCGGACTGGTAGCGATCGAAATGATAGTCCAGCGACGCATAGCCGCGACTGGTGGACTTGAGCTTGTCGAAGAAGTCCAGCACCACTTCGTTCATCGGCATGTCATAGCGCACCTGCACCTGACTGCCGAGGAACTGCATGTCGCGCTGCACACCGCGCTTCTCGATGCACAGGGTGATGACGTTACCCAGATGCTCCTGCGGCACCAGGATGGTCGCATTGACGATCGGCTCGCGGAAATCGGTGACCGCAGAAACGTCCGGTAGCTTGGAGGGGTTGTCGACGACGATGGTTTCGCCGGTCTTGAGCTCCAGCTCGTAGATCACGCTCGGCGCGGTGGTGATCAGGTCGAGGTCGTACTCGCGCTCCAGGCGCTCCTGGATGATCTCCATGTGCAGCATGCCGAGGAAGCCGCAGCGGAAGCCGAAGCCCAGCGCATCGGAGCTTTCCGGCGCGTACTGCAGCGACGAATCGTTGAGCGTCAGCTTCTGCAGGGCATCGCGGAAGTCCTCGAAGTCGTCGGAGCTGACCGGGAACAGACCGGCGTAGACCTGCGGCTGGATCTTCTTGAAGCCCGGCAGCACTTCGACCTCGGGGGTCGAGGACAGGGTCAGGGTGTCACCCACCGGCGCACCGTGAATGTCCTTGATGCTGGCGATGATGAAGCCCACTTCACCGGCCTTGAGGTCAGCGGTGGCGGAGTGCTTCGGGGTGAATACACCGACGCTGTCGACCAGGTGCACCTTGCCGGTGGACTTGACCAGAATCTTGTCGCCCTTCTTCACTCGACCGTGGCGCACACGCACCAGCGAGACCACGCCCAGGTAGTTGTCGAACCAGGAGTCGATGATCAACGCCTGCAGCGGTGCTTCGATATCACCAGTCGGCGCGGGAATCGTGTGCACCAGGCGCTCGAGCACCTCGTCCACGCCCATGCCGCTCTTGGCGCTGCAGGCCACGGCGTCGGTGGCGTCGATGCCGATGATTTTCTCGATCTCGTCCTTGACGCGGTCCGGATCGGCCTGCGGCAAGTCCATCTTGTTCAGCACCGGCATGACCTCGAGGCCCTGCTCGATAGCGGTGTAGCAGTTGGCAACCGATTGCGCCTCGACGCCCTGACCGGCGTCGACCACCAGCAGCGCGCCTTCGCAGGCGGCCAGGGAGCGGCTGACTTCGTAGGTGAAGTCAACGTGACCGGGCGTATCGATGAAGTTCAGCTGGTAGACCTTACCGTCCTGCGCCTTGTAGTGCAGCGTGACGCTGTGAGCCTTGATGGTGATGCCGCGCTCACGCTCCAGATCCATGGAGTCCAGAACCTGAGCCTCCATTTCACGCGCGGTGAGACCGCCGCACATCTGGATGAAACGGTCAGCCAAGGTGGACTTGCCGTGGTCAATGTGGGCAATGATGGAAAAATTGCGGATATGACTCAGGTCACTCACAGATCAACACTCAAAGAAGGCACGGGCAAGACGCTTGCCGAAAATAGCCGCAGATTGTACCCGATCCCTCGCAACCGCGTCACGTCTGCACAGCGCTGGTGCAGATACGAAGAAGGGCGCCCGAAAGCGCCCTCCTCAACGTGCCTGGATCACTCGGCCAGCTTGAAGGTGATGAAGCTGGCACGCCCCTGACGCAACACGCGCATCGACACCGAACGATTCTTCGGCAGCTCCTGCGCCACCTGAGCAAAGGCGCTGGTGGAGTCAGTGGCCTGATTGTTCAGGTGCGTGATCACGTCACCGGGCCGCAGACCAATCATGGCCGCAGGACCATTGAGCACTTCCTTGACCACCACCCCACCCTTGAGGTCGAGGCCTTTCTTCTGCTCGGCGGTCAGCTCCACCACCGTGACGCCCAGGCGGTTGTTGCTGCGCTCACCACCCTGCGCCGAACCGGACGACGCCAGTTCCTGGCCCTCCTCCGGCAACGTGCCGACGGTGACGTTGAGCTTCTTGCGCGAGCCATCACGCACGACATCCATCTCGGCTTTCTCACCCGGCTTCAGGCCACCGACCAGGTGCGGCAGATCAGCCGACATGATGATCGGCTTGCCATTGAGGCTGAGGATCACGTCCCCCACCTGCAGGCCGCCCTTGTCCGCCGGACCATCTTCCAGCACCTGCGCGACCAGCGCGCCAGCCGGCTTCTCCAGGCCGAAGGACTCGGCCAGATCCTTGTTCACTTCCTGAATCACCACGCCGAGCCAGCCGCGGGTCACTTTGCCATCAGCCTTGAGTTGGTCGGCCACCTGCATGGCCACTTCCATCGGGATGGCAAAGGACAGCCCCATGAAACCGCCGGAGCGGGTGAAGATCTGCGAGTTGATACCCACCACCTCACCCTGCAGGTTGAACAGTGGGCCGCCGGAGTTACCCGGGTTGATTGCCACATCGGTCTGGATGAACGGCACGTAGCTGTCGCTCGGCAGGTTGCGCCCCTTGGCGCTGACGATCCCTGCCGTCACCGAGTGATCGAAGCCAAACGGCGAACCGATGGCCAACACCCACTCGCCAACCTTCAGATCATCAGCCTTACCCAGACGCACCACAGGCAGGTCCTTGCCCTCGACCTTGAGCAGCGCGACGTCGCTGCGCGGATCGGCACCAATCAGTTTGGCTTCCAGCTCGCTGCGATCGGACAGACGCACGATGATCTCGTCGGCGTCGGCGACCACATGATTGTTGGTCATGATGTAGCCGTCCGGCGAGATGATGAACCCGGAACCCAGCGACTGCGCTTCGCGCTGGCGACCACCCGGGTTACGCGGAACCTGCGGGATGCTGCGCTCGAAGAACTCGCGGAACATCGGCGGCAGACCTTCCAGATCAGGCAAGCCCGGCTGCCCGGCAACGGCGCGCTCGGGCATCTTCTGGCGGGTACTGATATTGACCACCGCAGGCGAGGCCTCCTCTACCAGATCGGTGAAATCGGGCAGGCTGGCCTGAGCCAACAGACTTTGCCCCCAGAGCAAGGCAACCGCCAACAACGGCGCAATGGACTTGAGTTTTCTCATCGAACTACGACTCCCCATGTAAAACTCGAACACACTCACCCGCCACTGGCACAGACACCAGCAGCGTACGTAGGACAACGGGTTGCAAAGAGGGGTTCTTGGCAACGCGAGCGGCGCGCCAGCGAACCATCAGCCAACTGGCGAACAGGCCACCAAGGCCGGCCAGGATCACCAGAGGCTCGGAAAGCCCCAGACCATCGGCCAGCAGCGCAGCGGCGAACAGCCCCAGAAGCGGAAGCAGATAAACCAGCAGAGAACTGCGCACCAGCAGATCTTCGCGCACACCGATGATCACGCTATCGCCAATCGCCAGCTGCCTTTGACTGAGCGCACGCACATAGCCGCGCTGACGACCCACACCGAGACGATCCATCAGCCCCTGACCACAAGCCGCATTGGCCGAGCAACTGGAGCAGGTGCTCTTGCGCAGCGTCTCGACCCAGACAGCGCCGGGCTCGAGCGCCACTACACGCCCCTGCTCCTCGATCATTGGCCAGCCTGTTCAGGCACTCCAGCGCGCATGGACAAGGCGTTGCGCTCGGCAGTTCCCAGTGGAATCTCACCGACCACGGTCACCATCACGTCACCTGCATCGGTGCTCATCCGCCGCGAAACGGCGACGGTCGGGCCCAGCTGACTGCGCGCGTCCTCGACGACGCGACCTTTGAGCGGCTCGAGAAAAACCGAGAATCGCGCCAGCCCATCGCCGTACATCAGGTAGGTGACGGACTCATCAGAGGAAGGCTCGCGGCGCACCCGCGCAGTGGTCAGGGTAAAGCCCGGCGGCAACCAGTCGGATCGCCAGCTACCGTCGGCCATGCTGTCGGCAGCGCGCAAGCGCACCGGCCTGCAACTCGAACTCGGCTGCATGGCATTTTCAGTAGGCACCGACGTGTCCAGCTGGGCGAACTGGAAACGCTCCAGAAGCTGGCCACGCTCGTTCAGCAGCAGGGATTTCAACGGCAGACCGGTCTCCCGATCCAGATGCAATTCGAAGCCGTAGCGATGTTGGTCCTTGGGTGCCAGCACCAGCACGGCCGCCGGACGATTGGCGATGCGCGACTGACCCACGACACGAATGTCGTACCAGTTACCCAACTGCTCGACAGCCAACTGGCGAGCAGACCAGGCCTGCCCCTCACTGACCTGGTCGGCCAACGCACCACTGACGCACTGAGCCTGGCCATCGACTTTCAGCACCTCCTGGGCAGGCCCATCGAGCTGCAGAAGGCGTTCGCGAACTTCGCCCCCCTCCTCCACCCGATGCCACACGGCATGGGTGGAAAAACTCCCATTGCGCTCATAGATAAACGTACCCTGGAAGCTTTGCTGGCGCTCTGCCGCAGCGAGGCGCCCGAGCAAGTCTTGCACCTCGGCGGCCTGAACCGGCAACGCCAGCAGACCACCGAGAAGATAGAGGGGAATCGCGCGCATGTGACTCCTTAGCGCTTAGCGGTTTTCCAGACTTGCAGCACGAGCATAAGGCAGAGCGGTTTCACCGGTACCCATCACGGCTTCCTGCGCATGTTGACGCAAGTAGCTCGGCAAGCGCTGCTCATGCCAGCTGGCGGTACCCACCTCGGCAGGCTCACCGGCTTCCTCGCTGCTGTTGTAGCCCGCGAGCAGTGCAGGACCTTGCACCTGCGGCACCGAGAGTACCGGAGAAGCTTCCTGCTGGGCCAGTTGAGCGCCACTCAGGTCATCCTGATTGTAGAAGCGCACACCCGCCAGCACTGCAACGGTCACCGATGCTGCCACGGCTACACGCCCGACACTGCGCCAGATCGGCGTCTTGCGTGCCGGGACGGCTTCGTCGACCAGCGCCGCAGAGACCGCAGCTGCAATATCCAGTTGCGGCACCAACAGCTCACGGTGCATGGCTGCACGAGCGATCTGGTAACGCGACCAGGTGCCACGCAGCTCGCCATCCTCACTGGCTGCAAGCACACGCCGCAGCTCCAGTTCGTCCGCTTCGTTATCCATCACCGCGGACAGCGATTCCTGCAGGGTTTCACGACTCATGGTGTTCCTCTCTTGGCTGTCGCCGCTGCCTTAGGTTTCCTGCAACAGAGGCTGCAGGGACTTATCAATTGCCTCACGCGCACGGAAGATCCGCGAACGCACCGTACCGACCGGACACTGCATGACGCCGGCAATGTCCTCGTAACTCAAGCCCTCGAACTCACGCAGGGTCAGAGCCGTGCGCAGGTCATCCGGCAACTGGGCGATGGTTCGATGCACGGTGGCTTCGATCTCGTCGCGCAGCAATGCCCGCTCCGGTGACTCGATGTCCTTGAGGCCGTGATCGCCGTCATAGAACTCCGCGTCATCGCTACTGACATCACTATCCGGCGGCCGCCGACCGCGGGACACCAGATAATTCTTCGCCGTGTTGATGGCGATGCGGTACAGCCATGTATAGAACGCGCTGTCACCGCGAAAGTTTCCAAGCGCTCGATAAGCTTTTACGAACGCTTCCTGAGCGACATCCTGAGCCTCGTGGGTGTCGTGCACGAATCGCACGATCAGACCGAGGATCTTGTGCTGATACTTCAATACCAACAGATCGAAGGCACGCTTGTCGCCACGCTGCACTCGCTCGACCAGTTGCTGATCATCTTCCTGGGTTAGCATGCACTCTCCTCGTAACGCTCGGAGGAGGTTTGCGCCCGTAAGCGAATCAGCCTGCCAAGATAGACTCGGGTCTTACGCAAAAGTTCTCCCCTCCAAGCAAGCTTCCCGCAGAGTTTTCTTCCCTCTGCCTGGAATGGCGCGAGCGAAACCTTTCCGCTCGCGCAAATAATCTTATCGCCGCTCATTTCCACATCCTCCGCCGACTTCAGATGCAGGCACGCGCAAGCGCTCTCCCTTATATGGGCGACCTTCTATGGAACCTTAATGACTAAGAAAGTTCCCGAGCACCGCGGTCGGTCATAAGAGCCTCTTCAGTATCTGCGAGCTAGAGCCCTGCAAGGCGAAGGCAAGCGAGGACGCGGAATTTACAGCTGTAAATGAGCAGTCCAAGATTGGCTTCAACGCAGCAGGGCCGACGCGCAGCGGATACTGATGTGGCTCTGGCTGGCTATTGTGCCGCCGCCCCTCTCTATATACTAGGGCTCGCTTTCACGCGGAACTCGGACATGAGCCAACACTTGCAGCACGATGTTCTGGTCATCGGCAGCGGCGCCGCTGGCCTGACGCTCGCCCTCACCCTGCCTTCCCATCTGCGCATCGCAGTATTGAGCAAAGGCAAGCTGGCCAATGGCTCGACCTACTGGGCGCAAGGCGGCGTGGCAGCCGTTCTGGACGATACCGACACGGTCGAATCCCACGTCGCCGACACCCTCAATGCCGGTGCAGGCCTGTGCAGCGAAGACGCCGTGCGCTTCACCGTAGAACACAGCCGCGAGGCCATCCAGTGGCTGATCGATCAGGGCGTCCCTTTCACCCGGGACGATGAAACCGCGCGCGAGGACGGCGGCTTCGAGTTCCACCTGACCCGCGAGGGCGGCCACAGCCATCGACGCATCATCCACGCAGCCGACGCCACTGGCGCGGCAATTTTCAACACCCTGCTGGAACAGGCCCGGCAACGTCCGAACATCGAGTTGCTGGAGCAGCGCGTCGCTGTCGACCTGATCACCGAGCGCAAGCTCGGCCTGAATGGCGAGCGCTGCCTGGGCGCTTACGTGCTGGATCGTGATCGCGGTGAAGTGGATACCTTCAGCGCGCGCTTCGTGATTCTCGCCACCGGCGGCGCGGCCAAGGTCTACCTCTACACCAGCAACCCGGACGGTGCCTGTGGCGATGGCATCGCCATGGCCTGGCGTGCCGGTTGTCGCGTGGGCAACCTGGAGTTCAATCAGTTCCACCCGACCTGCCTGTATCACCCGCTGGCCAAGAGTTTCCTGGTCACCGAAGCCGTGCGCGGCGAAGGCGGCTTGCTCAAGCTGCCCAATGGCGAACGCTTCATGCAGCGTTTCGATGAGCGCGCCGAGCTGGCGCCGCGCGATATCGTTGCCCGCGCCATCGACCACGAAATGAAGCGCCTGGGTGTCGACTGCGTGTACCTGGACATCAGTCACAAGCCGGCCGAGTTCATCAAGAGTCACTTCCCCACCGTCTACGAACGCTGCCTGGGCTTTGGCATCGACATCACCAAGCAGGCCATTCCGGTCGTACCGGCGGCGCATTACACCTGCGGCGGCGTGGTGGTCGACCAGCATGGCCGCACCGATGTGCCCGGCCTTTACGCCATCGGCGAAACCAGCTTCACCGGCCTGCATGGCGCCAACCGCATGGCCAGCAATTCGCTGCTTGAATGCTTCGTCTATGCGCGTTCGGCCTGCGCCGATATCACCGGGCAGCTGGACGCCATCGACATGCCCGCCAACCTGCCGGGCTGGGACGCCAGCCAGGTGACCGACTCGGACGAGGACGTGATCATCGCCCACAACTGGGATGAGCTGCGCCGCTTCATGTGGGACTACGTCGGCATCGTGCGCACCAACAAGCGCCTGCAGCGCGCGCAACACCGCGTGCGCCTGCTGCTGGACGAGATCGACGAGTTCTATTCGAACTACAAGGTCAGTCGCGACCTGATCGAGCTGCGCAACCTCGCACTGGTCGCCGAGCTGATGATCAGCTCGGCCATGCAGCGCCATGAAAGCCGAGGGCTGCATTACACCCTTGACTATCCCGAGCAGCTGGCCGAAGCCCGCGATACTATTCTGACGCCGCCGTCCCAGGCTCAGCCCAGCGCCGCCGGCTGAACTTCAGACGCAGACGCAGGCGCCGATGCTGCTCGGGCGCCAGCGCATCGCGGGCAATGCACAGCCCGCGACTGCAACGCTGGCCTGGCAGGCGATAACGCAGCACGACCGCCAGCGGCAACGCCAGACTGTCAGGACGCAGCTGCACCGCCTGCCAGCCGGCTGCAGCGCTGTACAGATGCCAGCCGAGGCCATCACGGCGCAGCCCCGTGATGGCCTGCGGCGCAGTCAACAGGACATGTCGCGGCAGCACCCAGGCCGCATGTGCCAGACACGCCGCGAGTGACAGCAGCCTTGACCAGATGGGAATGTCGGCCAGCCACGGCGCCAGCAAGGCCAGCGCCAGGACCGACAGATAGAGCCTCAGCAGCCAGCGCGATGGCTGCCAACGGCACTCGAAGACATCACTTGGGCTGGACACGATCCAGGATCATTCGCACGATGTGGCGCAGGTCGGCATCCTCGGGCTCGCCGCGCTGCATGAACCAGCCGAACATGTCCTGATCCTCGCACTCCAGCAGCTTGCGGTAGCGCGCCTGGTTCTCGGCATCCAGGCTCGGGTACACCTCCCTGACGAAAGGCACCAGCAGCACGTCCAGCTCCAGCATGCCCCGGCGGCTATGCCAGAACAGGCGATTCAGTTCACTTTGCTCAACCATGCAACGGACTCCTCGAACGAGGGCGGCAGTATAACGGCGAATTGCCTCGCTGTTCACCGCGACGCTGCGCAATTGCGCTGACAAGGCCCCACCCCGACCACTATGATGAGGCCCCTGACCCTTATTCAGTGATTCGATTTGCATCATGGCCGATAGCGCTTACTTCACACTCCTCGATCACGAAGGCCTGCTCGCCGTACGCGGGGCGGACGCAGCCAAGTTCCTGCAGGGCCAAGTGACCTGCAACCTCAATTACCTCAGTGCCAGCCAGTCCAGCCTTGGCGCCCGCTGCACGCCCAAGGGTCGCATGCTGTCGAGCTTTCGCATCGTCCCGGTGGAAGACGGCTACCTGCTGGCCATGGCGCGCGAGCTGATCGAGTCGCAGCAGGCCGATCTGCAGAAATATGCAGTGTTCTCCAAATCCAGGCTCAGCGACGAAAGCGCCGCCTGGGTCCGCTTTGGCCTGGCGGGCGCCGATACCGTGCTGAGCGAGCTCGATCTGCAGCTGGGCAGCGCCAGTGATTCCCTGGCCAGCGCCGGCCAACTGCTCGCCGTACGCCTGAGCGATGGCCGCGCCGAGCTCTGGGCGCCAGCAGCGCAAGCGCAAGGACTGCAAGCCCACCTGGCCGCCCAGCTGCCGCAGGCACCCCTGAACGACTGGCTGCTGGCTCAGGTACGGGCGGGCGTGGGCCAGGTGTTCGGCGCCACACGTGAGCAGTTCATCCCGCAGATGATCAACCTGCAGGCCCTGGGCGGCGTGAGCTTCAAGAAGGGCTGTTACACCGGCCAGGAGATCGTCGCGCGCATGCAGTACCTGGGCAAACTCAAGCGCCGCCTGCAGCGCTTGCGTCTGGTCGCGGCAGCGCTACCGGCCGTCGGCGTCGAATTGTTCTCACCGGTGCATGGCTCCAGCGTTGGCGAAGTGGTGCTGGCGGCCCAGGCCGGCGACGCCATCGAGCTGCTCGCCGTGTTGCAGGAAGACGCCGTGAACGACGGCCGCATTCATCTCGGCAGCAGTGAAGGCCCGGCGCTGACCCTGCTCGACCTGCCCTATCAGCTGGACGCCGACCTGGAAATCCAGCGCTGACTGAATTTCCCCGGCACCGTATCGAATCGCCTAAGAGAGCCATTTCATGAGCAAGCTTGCCGAAAAAGTCCAACAGGAACTGATCCACGCCATCGAAAACGATGAGCTGGTACTGCCCACCCTGCCCGAGGTCGCACTGCGGGTGCGTGAAGCAGCGGAAGACCCGGATATCGGCATCCCGCAGATCAGCAAGGTCATCGGTAACGACGCGGCCCTCACCGCGCGCATCATCAAGGTGGTCAACAGCCCGCTGCTGCGCAGCAACAAGGAAATCACCGACCTGCAGATGGCCGTCAGCCGCCTGGGCATCAACTACACCTGCAACCTGGCCACTGGCCTGGCCATGGAGCAGATGTTCCAGGCCACCAGCGATGTGGTCGACCGCAAGATGCGCGAAGTGTGGAACAAGAGCACCGAGATCGCCGGTATCTGTCACGTGCTGTGCCGCCACTACACCCGCCTGATGCCGGACCAGGCCACGCTCGCCGGCCTGGTGCACCAGATCGGTGTGCTGCCGATCCTCACCTACGCCGAAGAGCACAACGAACTGCTGGCCGACTCCATCAGCCTCAACCATGTGATCGAGCAGATTCACCCGATCATCGGCGACAAGATCCTGCGCACCTGGGAGTTCCCTGAGCCTATCGCCATCGTGCCGAGTCAGTACCTGGACTTCACGCGCGACTCGGCCAAGGTCGATTACGTCGATATCGTCCAGGTCGCCACGCTGCAGAGCTACCTGGGCAGCGAGCACCCCTACACCCAGCTGGACTGGAGCAAGGTGCCGGCGTTCGCCAAGCTCGGCCTCGACCCACAGGTCGACATGCAGGCCGACGAAGACCTCTCCGCCGCCATGGAAGCGGCCATGAGCATGCTGCAATAAAAGCATCTCGCCATGGATGGCAAAAAATTGTCGGAAGCAATTTTTGACGTCGCTGCGCGACGGCCCGAAGGGTGATCTACAGGGATGTAGATCACAAAACGCCTCTACACTCGAGTGACTCGTTTGAGGAAGTAGAGCCATGCGTTACGCATTCGTCCTGCTCGTCCTGTTGTTCTGCAGCGCCCAGGCTGCCGAACAAGTGCGTCTGACCAATGGCGAATGGCCGCCCTATCTCGGTGAAACCCTGCCCCACCACGGCGTGGCCTCACGCATCGTTGCCGAGGCCTTCGCACTGCAGGGCGTCGAAGTGCAGTGGGAATTTCACCCCTGGGCACGCTCGCTGAAAATGGCCGAACAGGGCCGGCGCGACGGCAGCGCCGTCTGGCTTGCCAACCCGGAACGTGAACAGCGCTTTCACATCAGCGAGCCGGTGGTCGAAAGCGGCTACTACCTGTTTCATCGCAAGAACCATGCGTTTGACTGGAACGATGTCGAGGATCTGCGCGGCCTGCGCATTGCCGGCACTCGCGGCTATGACTACGGCGAAGCCTTTGAACGCGCCGAAGCCGCCGGCGAACTCGAGGTGGCTCGCCTGACCGGTGATGAACAGGGCCTGCGCCAGTTGCTGGCCGGAAGGGTCGATCTGTTTCCCGTGGACAAGGTGGTGGGCTTCGACCTGCTCTATCAGAAATTCAGCGCCGCCGAGCGCCAGCGCCTGAGTTTTCATCGCAAGCCCCTGCGCAGCGACAGCCTGCATCTGCTGCTGTCACGCGAGGTGCCGGGCAATGCCGAGCTGATGCGGCGTTTCAATCGTGGCCTGAATCAATTGCGCGACAGCGGCAAGGTCTCCCAGTACCTGCTGGAGATTCAGCAGCCGCTAAGCCTCAGCCACTGACAGCGGAAATTCGACACGCACCCTCAGGCCATGCGGTTGTGCCTGATGCAGGCTGATTCGAGCCTGATGGGCACGACAGATTTCGCCAACGATGGCCAGCCCCAGGCCTGCACCGTTGCCCAGCCTGCTGCGTCGGTAGAAACGCTCGAAAACCTTCTCATGCTCGGCCTCGGGAATGCCCGGACCGTCGTCCTCGACCTCAAGCACCGCCGGCGCCAGTACACGGATGATCAGGTTGCCACCGGCTGGCGTATGCGCCAACGCGTTGTCCAGCAGGTTGTTCAGCAACTCGTTGAGCAACGTCGGCTCGCCATCGATCCACACCGGCTGATCGGCCTCCAGCGCCAGCGCGACACCACGGGCGTGAGCCAGTGGCGCCATGGCCAGACCCAGTTCACGCGCCAGCTGGCTGAGGTCGATACGCTCGGCGCCGCCTTCGGTAATGGCACGCGCACCACTCTCGATACGCGCCAGGGACAGCAGTTGATTGGCCAGCGAAGTCAGACGATCACCCTGTTGCGCCACCTGTTCAAGGGTGCTGCGCCATTGCTCGGGCTGTTCGGCACGCAAGCCCAGGGTGATACGCGCTTTCAGCGCTGCCAGCGGCGTGCGCAACTCATGGGCGGCATCGGCTATGAACTGGGACTGCCGCTCGAACAGACCGCGCAAGCGCTCGTTGAACTGGTTCAACGCCTCCACCAGCGGCAGCACCTCGCGCGGCAGACCGCTGTCCGGCAGTGGCTGCAGGTCGTCGCTGGCCCTTTCGGCCACTTCCCGGCGCAGCGCCTCCAGTGGTCGCAAGGCCAGGTTCACGGCCAACCACACCAGCAGCAGCGCACCGACTGAAAGCAACCCCATGCGCCACAGGGTGCCGATCAGCAGCTCACGGGCCATGCGTTCACGCGCGCCCTGGGTTTCCGCCACGCGGATTTCCGCCATGCCGTTGATCTGCGGCTCGCTGACCGGCTGCAGCAGGCTCACCACACGTACGCCCTGCCTGCGGTACTCGGCGTCGTAGAAGTGCGCCAGCGCCGGATAATCGTCAGTACGCGGCGTGCCCGGCGGCGCGGGTGGCAGGTCCTCATAGCCGGAAACATGAGTTCCCCGCAGGTCGAGCACCTGATAGTAGATGCGCCCGGCGCTGTCGTAGGCAAAGGTATCCAGCGCGACATAGGGAATATTGGCATGCAGGCGGCCATCATCGGCATACAGGCCATCGGCCACCGCGCGCGCCGACGCCAGCAACGTACGGTCATAGGCGGTATCGGCTGCGCGCCTTGCATTCCAGTAGGCACTGAAACTGCTCAGCAGCAGGATCAGCGACAACAGCAATGCCAGGCGCCGCAGCAGACGCCCACGCAGACTGACACCACGACTCATGCCTCGACCGCTTCCAGCAGGTAGCCAAGGCCACGGAAGGTGACGATGCGTACGGCACTGCCCTCGAGCTTCTTGCGCAGGCGGTGAATGTAGATTTCGATGGCATCGGGGCTGGCGTCCTCGTCCAGACCGAAGACCTGTGCCGCCAGTTGCTCCTTGCTCATCACCCTGCCCGGCCTGGCGATCATCGCCTCCAGCACCGCCTGTTCACGAGCTGTCAGGCTGAGCGTCTCGCCATCGAGGCTGAAACGACGTGCACCGAGGTCGTAGACCAGGTCGCCGCAACGCTGCAACTGCTCACCGCCGAGCACGCTGCGCCGCAGCAGTGCCTTGACCCGGGCTTCGAGCTCGGTCAGTTCGAAGGGCTTGGCCAGGTAGTCATCGGCCCCCAGATTGAGGCCATGCACACGATCCTTGACCTCGCCACGCGCCGTCAGCATCAGCACCGGCAACGTCTGGCCGCGATCACGCAGGCGCGCCAACACGGCAAAGCCGTCCAGGCGAGGCAACCCGATATCGAGAATCGCCAGGGCGTACTCTTCGCTGCACAGCGCAAGGTCAGCGGCGACGCCATCGTGCAGCACGTCCACCGTCCAGCCGGCGCCCTTGAGCGCCTGGGCCACGCTTTCCGCCAATTGCGGATGGTCTTCGACCAGCAGAATCCGCACCGCCACCTCCGACTGCAGCATCGTTAAAGGCGCGCAGTTTAGCGCCGTCACGGCTACTGTGAATTGCCCAAATGCCAAAGCAGCATCTGTTAGCTGCATTGCGCCACCCGCCATGACGCGACAACACAGGATCATGAAAATCTTTCGTTCATGAAAGCCTCGTGAAAGCTTGCCCTCATAGCATCGCTGCAAGGTGGCTCGATCCACCTGCTCAAGTGACCTGGCAGTGGTGCCAGGTCGCGACAAGAACAAAAACGGAGACCACATGATGCTCGCAGCCTCACGCCAGGCCCTGCCGCCTGTCCGCCTGCTCTGCCTGGCCATCGCCGCTACCGGCGCTGCCCCCCTCGCCAACGCCGCCTTCATCGAAGACAGCAGCGCCAGCCTCACCGCTACCAACATCTACCTGAACCGCGACTTCCGCCAGTTC
This sequence comes from Ectopseudomonas composti, assembly GCA_946886245.1. Next base: position 19,782 of record CAMPIF010000015.1, read on the forward strand.
GACGGCCAGAACAAGCGTGAAGAATGGGGCCAGGGCTTTCGCCTCGATCTGCAGTCCGGTTTCACCGAAGGCACCGTCGGTTTCGGTGTCGACGCCATGGGTCTGCTCGGCCTCAAGCTCGACTCCGGTCGCGGCCGCACCGGCACCGATCTGCTGCCGGTACACGACGATGGCCGCTCTGCCGACGAATTCAGCCGCCTGGGCCTGACTGCCAAGGTCAAGGTCTCTGCCACCGAACTGCGCTATGGCTCGCATGTGCCGGAACTGCCGGTGGTCAAGGCCAGTGACAGCCGCCTGCTGCCGCAGGTATTCGAAGGCGGCCTGCTGACCTCCTCCGAACTGGAAGGTCTGACCTTCACCGGCGGTCGCCTGGACAAGGTCATCGACCGCGCTTCGACCGACTCCGAAGAGATGGTGCTCAACGCCAAGAACCGCCGCTTCGCCTCCGGCGTCGAAGCCGACCACCTGGATCTGGCCGGCGTCGACTACAAGTTCGCCCCCGGCTTTACCGGCCGTTACTACTTTGCCGATCTGGATGACATCTATCGCCAGCATTTCTTCGGCCTGCTGAGCAGCCACAAGATCGGTGCGGGCACCCTGAGCAGCGACCTGCGTTATATCGTCAGTCGTGACAGCGGCGCGGCCAACGCCGGCAAGGTCGACAATCAGGCCTTCAACGCCATGGTCAGCTACGGCCTGGGTAGCCACAAGTTCGGCCTGGGCTTCCAGGACATGAACGGCGACACCGGCTTTGCCTACATCGATGGTAGCGATCCGTTCCTGGTCAACTTCGTGCAGATCAACGATTTCGCCAACGCCGACGAGCGCTCCTGGCAGGCCCGCTACGATTACAACTTCGCCAGCATCGGCGTGCCCGCCTGACCTTCATGACCCGCTACATCCGTGGTGACGATGCCCGCATCGCCGGCTCCAACGACCGTGGCGGCGAATGGGAACGCGACATCGAGTTCAAGTACGTGGTGCAGACCGGCCCGCTCAAGGATCTCTACGTACGCGTGCGCAACGCCAGTTTCCGCTCCGACTTCGCCCGCGACGCGGACGAGAACCGTGTCATCGTCGGCTATACCCTGCCGATCTGGTAAACAACAAAAAGACCCGCGAGGAATCACCCCATCATGAAATCTGTCCTCACCCGCGCCGCACTGGCAACCGCCTGCCTGGCCTTTGCCGGTCAACTGCTGGCCGCCGAACCCAAGCGCCCCGAATGCATCGCCCCGGCCAAGCCCGGTGGTGGTTTCGACCTGACCTGCAAGCTGGCCCAGAGCGGCCTCAAGGATGAAGGTCTGCTCAAGGCGCCGATGCGCGTCACCTACATGCCGGGCGGCGTCGGCGCCGTGGCCTACAACGCCGTGGTCGCCCAGCGTGCCAAGGACCCAGGCACCATCACCGCCTTCTCCAGCGGTTCGCTGCTGAACCTGGCCCAGGGCAAGTTCGGTCGCTATGACGAGAACGCCGTACGCTGGCTGGCCGCGGTCGGTACCGACTACGGCGCGATTACCGTGCGTGCCGACTCCCCGTACAAGAACCTCGATGACCTGGTCCAGGCTCTGAAAAAAGATCCATCCAGCATCGTCTTCGGCGCCGGCGCCACCATCGGTGGGCAGGACTGGATGCAGACCGCGCTGATCGCCCG
>CAMPIF010000016.1 GCA_946886245.1 Ectopseudomonas composti
TCGAAATCGCCGCCTACCCGGAGATGCATCCGCAGGCGCGCAACTTCGAGGACGATATCGCCAACTTCGTGCGCAAGGCCAAGGCCGGTGCCGACAGCGCCATCACCCAGTACTTCTTCAACGCCGACAGCTACTTCTACTTCGTCGAGCGCGTACAGAAACTGGGCGTGGATATTCCGGTGGTGCCAGGCATCATGCCGATCACCAACTACAGCAAGCTGGCGCGCTTCTCCGACGCCTGTGGCGCAGAAATCCCACGCTGGGTACGCAAGCAACTGGAAGCCTACGGTGATGACGCCGACAGCATTCGCGTCTTCGGCGAACAGGTCATCAGCGAGATGTGCGAACGCCTGCTGCAAGGCGGCGCGCCCGGCCTGCACTTCTACAGCATGAACCTGGCGGGCCCCAGCCTGGCCATCTGGAACAATCTCAAGCTGCCGCGTTAACGGGCCGCTTACTCACAGGCTGCCCAGCTTGGGCAGCCTGCTCGCTTCACCCTCCCGCCTTGCCGCCGAAGGATCGCCCCTCATGCTCAAACGCACCAAGATCAACGCCTCAGTCAGCCCCAAGGGCAGCCTGGAAACCCTCTCGCAGCGCGAAGTACAGCAACTGCGCGAAACCGGCTCCGGCAGCGTTTATCGCCTGTTCCGCCAGTGCGCACTGGCGATCCTCAATACCGGCTCGCACAGCGACAACGCCAAGACCATCCTCGAGGCCTACCCGGACTTCGAAGTGAAGATTCACCAGCAGGATCGCGGCATCCGCCTGGAGTTGATCAACGCGCCGGCTGACGCCTTCGTCGATGGTGAGATGATTGCCAGCACCCGCGAGATGCTGTTCAGCGCCCTGCGCGATATCGTCTATACGCAGAGCGAACTGGAGAACAAGCGCATCGACCTGGACAGCTCCGAAGGCATCACCGATTACGTCTTCCATCTGTTGCGCAACGCCCAGACCCTGCGCAGCGGCGTCGAACCGAAGATGGTGGTGTGCTGGGGCGGCCACTCGATCAGCACCGAGGAATACAAGTACACCAAGAAGGTCGGTCACGAACTCGGTCTGCGCGGCCTGGACATCTGCACCGGCTGCGGCCCGGGCGTGATGAAGGGGCCGATGAAGGGCGCCACCATCAGCCACGCCAAGCAACGCAACCTCAAAGGCCGCTATCTGGGCCTGACCGAGCCCGGCATCATCGCTGCCGAAGCGCCGAATCCGATCGTCAACGAACTGGTGATCCTGCCGGACATCGAGAAGCGCCTGGAAGCCTTCGTCCGCGTCGGCCACGGCATCATCATTTTCCCCGGCGGTGCCGGTACTGCCGAAGAGTTCCTCTATCTGCTGGGCATCCTCACCCACCCGGACAACCAGGATCTGCCCTTTCCGGTCATCCTTACCGGCCCGAAGAGCGCCGGCCCGTACCTGCAGCAGCTGCATGATTTCATCGGCGCGACCCTCGGCGAGGCCGCGCAGCAGCGCTACCGCATGATCGTCAACGACCCGACCGAGGTCGCCCGCGAGATGGCCGTCGGCATCAAGGCCGTGCGCCAGTTCCGCCGCGAGCGCAACGACGCCTTCCACTTCAACTGGTTGCTGAAGATCGACGAAAGCTTCCAGCACCCGTTCGAGCCGACCCACGAAGCCATGGCCGGCCTCAACCTGACCCGCGAACAGCCACTGCATCACCTGGCCGCCAACCTGCGTCGTGCGTTCTCCGGCATCGTCGCGGGCAACGTCAAGGAGAACGGCATCCGCCTGATCGAGGAGCACGGCCCCTACGAGATTCGCGGTGAAACCACCATCATGCGCCCGCTGGATCGCCTGCTGCAGGCCTTCGTCGAGCAGCACCGCATGAAGCTGCCAGGTGGCAGTGCCTATGAGCCCTGCTATCGGGTCGTCGACTGAGGCTGCGCAAGACGCACTTTCAAGGCACCGGCAAAATCGCTAATCTGGCGCGATGCCATTATTCCAGCGCCAGATTATCGCCACCCTCTTGCTATGCTGTTGCGCATTCTCCGCCCGCGGTGAAACGCTGCGCCTGGTCACTGATGCCTGGGCGCCCTACGTCTACGAGGAAAACGGCCAGGCCGCCGGCCTCGACTACGAGATCACCCGCGAGGTGCTCCAGCGCCTGGGAGTAAATCTGGACCTGCAATTTCTGCCCTGGAAGCGCTGCCTGCTGGAGCTGGAACTGGGCCATGCAGACGGCATCCTGGATATTTTCCATCTGCCCGAGCGCGAGGCGGGCATGCTCTTCGTCGAAGAGCCGTTGAGTGACGTCGAACTCGTGCTGTTCTACGCACGCAACCGCCCCTACCCCTACGAGAGCCTGGAAGACCTGCGCGACCTGGTGATCGGCATCTCGCCGGGCTACTGGTACAACGACGAAACCTTCCGCAACTCGCCCTTGTTCAGTCGCGAAGAGGCGCCGACTCACGAGGCCAATCTGGGCAAGCTGATCCGCCACCGCGTCGACCTGGTCATCAATGACCGTCGCGCCGGCCTCTATCTGACGACGCAACTGGGCTTGCAACAGCAGGTCGACTACAACCGCAAGGCGGTCGGCCATGACCGCATGTACCTCGCACTGCGCCACGACCCTGCCCTGGCACACCTGGCCAAAGACTTCGCTGACGAGCTGCGCCGCTTCAAGCGCGAGCCTGCCTATGCCCAGTTGCAGCAGCGCTACGCCAGCCCTGAACGGCTCAAGCCGTGAACCAACCGACAGGCTGGTAGCTGCGCAAGGCGTCAGCTCTGTTATACTCGGGACTTCCCGCCAGGCTTGCGCCCGGATGCTAGCTCCCAGAAGCCAGCAGTACCGGACGGGATCACGCCCCCCACGCGTGATTCAAGCCAGGCTCTACACCCCCAGGGCCACGCCCTCACTTAGTACAGGATTGCTCATGTCCTTTGCCTCCCTCGGTCTCTCCGAGGCTCTAGTCCGTGCGGTCGAGTCCGCCGGCTACACCCAACCCACGCCGGTGCAACAGCGGGCCATTCCCGCCGTGTTGCAAGGTCGCGATCTCATGGTGGCGGCCCAGACGGGTACAGGTAAGACGGGCGGTTTCGCCCTGCCGATCCTCGAACGCCTGTTTCCGGGCGGTCATCCGGATCGCGAACAACGTCACGGCCCGAAACAACCGCGCGTGCTGGTGCTGACACCCACCCGCGAGCTGGCCGCCCAGGTGCATGACAGCTTCAAGGTCTATGCCCGCGATTTGAAATTCGTCAGCGCCTGCATTTTCGGCGGCGTTGGCATGAACCCACAGGTCCAGGCCCTGGCCAAGGGCGTCGACGTACTGGTGGCCTGTCCCGGTCGCCTGCTCGACCTGGCCAATCAGAAAGCCATCGACCTGTCTCACGTCGAAATCCTCGTGCTCGATGAAGCCGACCGCATGCTCGACATGGGCTTCATCCACGACGTCAAGAAGGTGCTGGCCAAACTGCCGACACAGCGCCAGAACCTGCTGTTCTCGGCGACCTTCTCCAAGGACATCACTGACCTCGCCGGCAAGCTGCTGCACAACCCCGAGCGCATCGAGGTCACGCCGCCAAACACCACGGTCGAGCGCATCGAACAGCGCGTGTTCCGCCTGGCTTCCAGCCACAAGCGCGCCCTGCTCGCCCACCTGATCACCCAGGGTGCCTGGGAACAGGTGCTGGTGTTCACCCGCACCAAGCACGGCGCCAACCGCCTGGCCGAGTACCTCGACAAGCATGGTCTGCCGGCTGCCGCGATCCATGGCAACAAGAGCCAGAATGCGCGCACCAAGGCCCTGGCCGACTTCAAGGCCAACCAGGTACGCATCCTGGTGGCCACCGATATCGCCGCACGCGGCCTGGATATCGACCAACTGCCGCACGTGGTCAACTTCGAGCTGCCCAACGTCGAGGAAGACTACGTTCACCGCATCGGCCGTACTGGCCGCGCTGGCCGTAGCGGCGAGGCCATCTCGCTGGTCGCGCCGGACGAAGAGAAGCTGCTGAAAAGCATCGAGCGCATGACCAAGCAGAAGATCCCCGACGGCGACCTGCTGGGCTTCGATGCCAGCACCGTCGAGGCCGAGCGCCCGGAAACCCGCGAACCGCGCCAGCCGCGCGGGCAGAAGCCGGCCAAGGCGCAGAACGCCCAGGGCGGCGACAAGCCCAAGGGCGAGCGCAACAACGGTGGTCGCAGAGACAAGGGCAAGGACAGCGGCAAGGAGCAGAAAGCCAAGCCGCAGCAGCAAGGTCAGGGCCAGAACCGCCGTGGTCAGCAGCCTCGCAACCAGAGTCGTGGCGCAGCTCCGGCTGTTCCACCGTTGCCTCCGGATCGCGACCCGGAAGAGTTCCTCGACGATGAGATCGATAATTTCGGCAACCGTGCCGATTACGTACCGGTGCAGAACAAGCCGCAAGGCCGCGGCCGTCGCCCAGGCGGCGGGACTGCTGGTAATGGCGCGGCTCCAGGCCAGGGCCAGAAAGCCAACAGCAACAACAGGCCGCCGCGCAGCAATGCGGGCGCCCCCCCCGGCAAGAATCGCCGTCAAGGTGGTCAGGGTGGTCAAGGCCGTAACGGCGGTGGTCGTGGCCGACCGGCGGACGGTCGTATCACCTCGCTGGATCGCGACGAGCTGCCACGCGCCGAAGCGGCCGTGCGCAACCCGCGCGAAAAGCAGCCAATCATCGTGCACAAGGGCTCGCGCCTGGATCGTTTCCCCAGCGCTGAGCAGCTCGACGAGCTGAGCAACAGCACTCGCCCACGCAGCGAGAAGCCGGCGCTGCTGACGCGTAACCGCGAAGAGTAAGCTGCCGCGCTAACGAAAACGCCGCCCATTGGGCGGCGTTTTTCATGGTGCGCTGGCGTGTCCGTTGCGTAGGGTGCGCCGTGCGCACCGATGACCCGCCTTGCCCCTTTTATTACTGACGAACACCTTCGACCGAAATGATCAGCTCGACGGTTTGCGAAGCCGGGCCGAGATCCATGGAAATGTCGAAGTCCTTCAGCGTCAGGGTGGTGGTGCCTTCGAAGCCTGCGCGGTAGCCGCCCCACGGGTCCTTGCCTTCGCCAATGAACTTGGCAGCGATCACCACCGGCTTGGTCACGCCGTTCAGGGTCAGGTTGCCGGTCACGTCGGCAGTGCCTTCGCCAGTGGACTTGACCGACGTGGATTCGAAGGTGGCAGTCGCATGCTTGCTCGCATTGAGGAAGTCGGCACTGCGGATGTGCTTGTCACGCTCGGCGTGATTGGTGTCGACGCTGGCGGTCTTCAGGGTCACGTTGACCTTGCTCGCCTCGGGGTTGGCGGCATCGAAGCTGAAGGTGCCGTCGAAGTCCTTGAAGGTGCCGTACAGCCAGCTGTAGCCCAGGTGGCTGATCTTGAAGTTGACGAAGGCGTGCTGGCCTTGCTTGTCGATGGCGTAGTCGGCCGCCACGGCCTGGCCGCCGATAAGAGCGGAGCCCAGAACCAGTGCAGCGAGGGCGTTCTTCAACATGGGGTGTTCTCCTTGCGAGGTTGTCGATCTAGATGGGCATTGGCCCGGTTGTGAGTTGCTTCAGCGCCCGAACATCCGCAGCAGGGTGCTGTCGCGGTCGATGAAATGGTGCTTGAGTGCCGCCAGGCCATGCAGACCGGCGAATATCACCAGGCCCCAGGCCAGGTATTCGTGAATGGCTCCGGCAATGTCTTCCTGTTGCGCGATACCCGTCAGGGTCGCCGGCACACTGAACAGACCAAACACCTCGATACCACGGCCATCGGCGGTGGAAATCAGGTAGCCGGAGATCATCACGCCGAACAGACCCAGATAGAGGGCGCCATGCCCCAACCTGGAGGCCAGGCGCGTGAGCCGGCCGTGACTGGCCAGGGCTGCCGGCGCCGGGCTGCACAAACGCCACAGAACCCGCAGCAGCATCACGGCGAACAGCAGGATGCCGATGCTCTTGTGCAGATCAGGCGCACTCTGGCGCCACGGATCGTAGTAGCTGAGCCCCACCATCCAGAAGCCGAGGGCGAACAGGCCGAACACGGCCAAGGCCACCAGCCAGTGCAGCACGACGCTGACCAGACCATAACGAGCAGAGGTATTGCGAAATTGCATAGAAGACTTCCCTAGTCCTGGGTGCGGGCAAGATTAACGACAAATATATCGATTTAAAGCGGAAAATCTCGCTATGAAACATCGAGAAATGCGATATTTGATTCCAGCGTCGCTTAGCCAATCAGTTTAGTTCAACGCGCTCATTGCAGAGTTCACCACCAGCAGCACGGACGGTGCATTGCACCAGACCAGCGGCAACGACCACGTCTCTGTGGTGGCTTCTGGTAGGCTGTGCCGCCGAACACTGGGAGATTTCTCATGAGCCTGAACGACCACTGGATGCAACGCGACCTCGACGTGTTGTGGCACCCCTGCACCCAGATGAAGGATCACGAGCGCCTGCCGCTGGTGGCGATTCGCAAGGCCTCTGGTGTATGGCTGGAGGACTTCGACGGCAAGCGCTACCTGGACGCGGTCAGCTCCTGGTGGGTCAACGTGTTCGGCCACGCCAACCCGCGCATCAATGCGCGCATTCGCGATCAGTTGGACAGTCTCGAGCACGTGATGCTCGCTGGCTTCACCCACCAACCGGTCATCGAGCTGTCCGAGCGCCTGGTGCAGATCACCCCGGCCGGCCTGAACAAGGTGTTTTACGCCGACAACGGTTCATCGGGCATCGAAGTGGCGCTGAAAATGAGCTTCCACTACTGGCTCAACAGCGGCCAGGCGAGCAAGAAGCGCTTCGTCACCCTGAGCAACAGCTACCACGGTGAAACGGTCGCAGCGATGTCGGTGGGCGACGTGGCGCTGTTCACCGACACCTATAAACCCCTGCTGCTCGACACCCTCAAGGTGGCCAGCCCGGACTGCTACCTGCGCCCCGAGGGCGTGAGCTGGGAGGCGCACTCACGCGCCATGTTCGCCCATATGGAACGGACGCTGGCCGAGCACCATCATGAGGTCGCAGCAGTGATAGTCGAGCCGCTGATCCAGGGGGCTGGCGGTATGCGCATGTATCACCCGGTCTACCTCAAGCTGCTGCGCGAGGCCTGCAACCGCTACGGTGTACATCTGATCCACGACGAAATCGCCGTCGGCTTCGGCCGCACCGGCACGATGTTCGCCTGCGAACAGGCTGGCATCACCCCGGATTTCCTGGTGTTGTCCAAGGCACTGACCGGTGGCTACCTGCCGATGGCCGCAGTGCTGACCACCGATGACGTCTACAGCGCGTTCTACGACGACTACGCCACCCTGCGCGCCTTCCTTCACTCGCATACCTACACCGGAAATCCGCTGGCCTGCGCCGCCGCCCTGGCGACCCTGGACATATTCCGTGATGACAATGTGATCGAGCGCAACAAGGCCCTTGCTGCGCGCATGGCCAGCGCCACCGCGCACCTGGCCGAGCACCCGCATGTTGCCGAAGTGCGCCAGACCGGCATGGCCCTGGCCATCGAGATGGTGCAGGACAAGGCCAGCAAGACAGCCTACCCCTGGCAGGAACGGCGTGGCCTGCGCGTCTACCAGCACGCACTGGAGCGGGGTGCGCTGCTGCGCCCATTGGGCAGCGTGGTGTATTTCCTGCCGCCCTACGTCATCACACCCGAGGAGATCGATTTCCTCGCCGAGGTGGCCAGCGAAGGCATCGATATCGCCACACGTTCGTCCGTCAGCGTGGCGGTGGACAATCGTTTTCCCGATCATCGCGATCCGGGTTGAGCGAGCCATTGGCGAAACCCGGTGCGCAGCACCCTAGGGCAAGGGCAGCGCTTTTGCGTAGGGTGCGCCACGCGCACCAGCGCTTTAAACTCGCCGCTTCGAACTTGCCGCCTGCAGCTACCCTTATGCGCCTATCCCGTTTCTTCATCGATGCCCCTCTCTCCCTCGGCCAACACGCGTTGCCAGAGGCCCAGGCCCATTACATCGGCCGTGTGCTGCGCCACGCGGCGGGCGACGCCGTACAGTTGTTCGACGGCAGCGGCCAGGAATACCTCGGCGAGCTGATCGAAGTGGGCAAGAAAAGCGTACGCGTCGAACTGCGCGAAGCCATCGCCGGCCTCGGCGAATCCCCTCTGCGCATTCATCTCGGCCAGGGCCTGTCGCGCGGCGAACGCATGGACTGGGCCATCCAGAAAGCCACCGAACTGGGCGCCAACGAGATCACCCCGATCATCTCGGCGCGCTGCGAGGTACGCCTGAAGGACGAACGCGCCGACAAGCGCATGGCCCATTGGCGCCAGGTGGCGATCAGTGCCTGCGAACAATGCGGCCGCTCGGTGCTGCCGGTGATCAACCCGCCACTGGAGCTTGCCGCCTGGCTGCAACGCATCGAAGCCGACCTGAAGCTGGTCCTGCACCCGCTCGCAACGTCCCTGCAAAGCCACGAAAAACCGAACAGCCTGGCCTTTCTGATCGGTCCGGAAGGCGGTTTGAGCGATACCGAAGTGGATCAGGCCAAAGGCGCAGGCTTCCATGCCGCCCGCCTGGGCCCCCGCGTTCTGCGCACGGAAACGGCTCCCGTGGTGGCGCTGAGCGTCGCCCAACAGCTCTGGGGCGACCTCCAGGCGTAAAATGTCGCCTTGGCGTAACAAAATGTGACCTCAAGAGATTGCAAGACCGACAGTCTTTGTCATGCTCTGCGCGCCGCTCGCGCGACCCGCTCACCAGCCATCCGCGCGCGGCCGAGGCCGGCGCCCCGCAGCGTCGTCCCTCTTCCAATAACAAACAACGGGCTTCGGCCCCGCCCAAAAGGCGGCCGCATGCCCAGGAGCATTGCATGAACGAACTGGTCTCGACCCTAAACGGTCTGGTCTGGAGCCCGGCGCTGATCTATCTATGTCTTGGCGTTGGTCTCTACTTCTCCCTGCGCGGCCGCTTTCTCCAGGTTCGCCACTTCAAAGAAATGATTCGCCTGATGTTCACCGGCAAGACCGATGAGCATGGCATCACCTCCTTCCAGGCCCTGACCATGACCCTCGCCGGTCGCGTCGGTACCGGCAACATCGCTGGTGTGGCTACCGCCATCACCTTCGGTGGTCCGGGTGCCGTGTTCTGGATGTGGATGGTGGCCTTCCTGGGCGCCAGCTCGGCATTCGTCGAGTCCACCCTCGGCCAGGTGTACAAGGAAAAGCTCAACGGTGAATACCGTGGCGGCCCGGCCTTCTACATCGAGCGCGGCCTGGGTCTGAAGTGGTACGCCTGGCTGTTCGCCATCGTTACCGTGTTCGCCTGCGGCCTGCTGCTGCCGGGCGTACAGGCCAACTCCATCGCCTCCAGCGTCAACACCGCCTTCGGTATCGACCCGAACGTCACCGCCGCTGTACTGGCCGTGCTGATCGGTCTGATCATCTTCGGCGGCGTCAAGCGCATCGCCCACTTCACCCAGGTGGTCGTGCCGTTCATGGCGCTGGGCTACATCCTGGTGGCGATGGTCATCATCCTGCTGAACATCGAGAAGCTGCCGGAAGTCGTCGCCCTGATCGTCAAGAGCGCATTCGGCCTCGAAGCCGGTTTCGGCGCCATCGTCGGCATGGCCATTCAGTGGGGCGTCAAGCGCGGTGTGTACTCCAACGAAGCAGGCCAGGGTACTGGTCCGCACGCTTCGTCGGCCGCCGCTGTCAGCCATCCGGCCAAGCAGGGCCTGGTTCAGGGCTTCTCGGTTTACATCGACACCCTGTTCGTCTGCTCCGCCACCGCCTTCATGCTGCTGATCACCGGTCAGTACAACGTGCAGGCCCCGGATGGCAGCGCGATGTTCACCGGTATCGCTGGCGTAGCCGCAGGTCCGGGCTACGTGCAGACCGCGATGGAGAACATGATGCCCGGCTTCGGCAACGCCTTCGTCGCCATCGCCCTGTTCTTCTTCGCCTTCACCACCATCCTCGCGTACTACTACATCGCCGAGACCAACATTGCCTACATCAACCGCAAGGTGAAGCGTCCCATCCTCACCCTGTTGCTGAAGTTCGGCATCATCGCGGCTACCGTGTACGGCACCGTGCACACTGCCACCTTCGCCTGGGACCTCGGTGATCTCGGCGTAGGCCTGATGGCCTGGCTGAACATCATCGCCATCCTGCTCATGCACAAGGTCGCCTACAAGTGCCTGAAGGACTACGAGCAGCAGTTGGACGAGGGCAAGGACCCGGTCTTCCACCCGGAAAAGCTCGGTATCAAGAATGCCGACTACTGGACCGGCAGCACCTCGGAAGAGAACCTGACTGCCGAGAAGGGCGAAGCGCAGCAACCGCAGCGCTGATAACCACGCAGCAGTAACGAAAAAGCCCCGGCCAATGCCGGGGCTTTTTCATGGGCGATGTGATCGCGGCGGGTCGGTTCAGATCAGGCCGGCATCGGCGAGCAGTTGCTCCAGTGCGGCCAGGTCAGGAATACGCACCACTTCCTCACCGATGCGCGCTGCACCCAGCTCCAGCGGCGCCAGCTCGACATCGGCGCCTTGCAGCTCGCTACCAACCTTCAGCGAGCGCGGAATACCCTGCACCAGCAGCGCGATGAACTTGACCTTGGGCCGACCGCCCAGAGCGTTGATCACCGCAACGCGGGCACCACTGGCGACATGCGCCTGGCCGCCGCTGGCGGCCTCGAAGGAGAGCAGCGGCAAGCGCAGATCACGCCAGGCGATCTGGCCGAGAAACCAGTCGGGAGTGCCTTCGGTGACCTGCGGCGCGCGATAGGGAATCAGCTCCGCCACCGCCACGTTGGGCAGCAGCAGGGTGCGGTCGGCCAGAGGCACCAGCAAGCCGGTGAGACTGGCTGCGCTGTTCTGGGTGGCGACGGCTTGGCTCATTGAAACGTCCTCAACTGCAATGTTCGGCGAGGTGATTGACCAGGGCCACGGCCAGCTCACGCGGATCGGCGCTGAAGCTGCTGTAGCCACCCTCGCGCAGGCTGTCAGGCATGCTCGGACTGGCGCAGCTGTCGGCGCGCTGGGTCCAGATCACGCCACCCTGACGTTTGACGTAGGCGGCGGCGGCGCTGCCATCACTGCCCATACCGCTGAACGCGATCACACCGCACTGGGCACCGAACTGCTGCGCCAGGTTGAGCATCATCTGATCGATGGAAGGACTGTAGGGCTCCGGCCAGCCGCGTTCGGCGATCTGCATCGCACCGTCTTCGGCAAAGCCCAGCTCGTTGCTGATCGGCACCACCACCACTTCACCGCAACGCAGCGGGTCACCCTGGCGCGCCGGATTGACATGCCACTGGCTGTGTCGACCGACCGCCTGTGGCAGCGCGGCCTCGAAGCTGGCGTCGATATGCTGGGCATAGATGAAACCGATGGGCAGGCCACCCGGCAGGGCATCAAGAAATGCCTTGACCGCCGCCGGACCACCCAGCGAGGCCGCCAGCAGCCATACCTGACGCGCCGGCTCGCCAGCTTTCAGCGGCGTGTTGGCCAGTGCTTGCGGTAGCTCCAGACGCGCCGGACGCTGCGCTTCATCGAGCAGTGCCTGCAAACTCGGCCCGACCGCCTGGGTCGGATCACCGACCAGACGCTTGAGCTTGCCGAACAGACTGCGCTCCCAACGCGGGTAGTTCTCCGAATGGCGCTCGGGGGCATGCCCCTCGCCGAACAGCACCGGGGCGCTGACGCGCTCGAGCAGGCTGTCGACTAGCGGCGAATCTTCCGACTGAGCCAGGTCCACCAACCACAGGTCGGTCTCGCAGGCTGCCAGTTGCTCCTCGTCGAGGCGCGCCGGGTCGCTGTTGAGCACTACCTGATAACCACCACCGGCCAATGCCTGCTGCAACACATGGCGCTGCAGCGAGGTGTCGGCGATGACTGCGATACGCGCGGAGGTTTTGTCTGTCATGTCCGTTTGACCCGATGGCTATCCACCAACTGAGCGATGGTGTCGAGCAGCAAGGACTCCTGATAGGGCTTGCCGAGGTACTGATTGACGCCGATGGACATGGCCCGCTCGCGGTGCTTCTCGCCGGTACGCGAGGTGATCATGATGATCGGCAGATCCTTGAGGCGCTCGTCGTGGCGCACCAGCGTGGCCACCTCGAAGCCGTCCATGCGCGGCATCTCGATGTCCAGCAGCATGATGTCGGGCTTGTGCTCCTGCAGCTGGGCGATGGCATCGACCCCATCCTTGGCGGTTACCACGTTCATGCCATTACGCTCGAGCAGACGGCTGGTGACCTTGCGCACGGTGACCGAGTCGTCCACCACCATGACCAGCGGCGGCCGGTCGGCCTCGACCTCTTCATTGGCTGCAGCCTGACGCGAAGCCAGGCGCGGCATCAGCTGATTCTGCAGATGTGCATGCAGCACACGAATGGTCGCCAGCAGATCGAGAATCACCACCACGCGGCCGTCACCGAGGATCGTTGCACCGGAGATCCCGTGGACCCCGGCGAACTGCGGGCCGAGGCTCTTGACCACGATTTCGCGCGAACCGGCCAGGCTGTCCACCTGTACCGCCACGGCGTGTTCGCTGGAACGCACCAGGATCACCGGCAGCGGCAGGCTCTGGCCCACCAGCTTGGGCTGCTGGCCATTGTTCAGCAGATCGCCCAGGTACTTCAGTTCGTAGGCCTGTCCGGCGTATTCGAAGCGCGGCGCATCCGGCGCGTAGTAGGCCTCCAGCTCGAACGGCGACACTCGCACGATCCCTTCGATGGTGTTCAGCGGGATGGCGTAGAGGTCTTCACCGGAGTACACCATCAGCGCGCGGTTGACCGACACGGTGAACGGCAGGCGAATGGTGAAGCGCGTACCCTGGCCCAGCGTCGAGTCGATGCTCATCGAACCGCCAAGCTGCTTGACCTCGGAATGCACCACGTCCATGCCGACGCCGCGACCGGAAATCTGCGTGACCTTCTCGGCAGTGGAGAAACCCGCTTCGAGGATGAACTGCAGGATTTCGTGATCGCTCAGATCGCTGTCGGCATCCATCAGCCCACGTTCGATAGCCTTGCGCCGCACAGCCTCCAGACGAATACCACCACCGTCATCGTCCAGGGTAAGCACGATGTCGCCGCCCTCACGACCGAGGTTGAGGCGAATGGTGCCGGTATCCGGCTTGCCGGCAGCGCGGCGCGCTTCGGCCAGCTCGATGCCGTGATCGACGGCGTTACGCAGCATATGCTCCAGAGGCGCGACGATGCGCTCGAGCACGGTACGGTCCATTTCACCGTCGGCGTTGCCGACGACGAACTCCACCTGCTTGCCCAGCTCGCCGGCCACCTGGCGCACGATGCGGCGCAGACGCGGCACCAGACGATCGAACGGCACCATGCGGGTGCGCATCAGACCTTCCTGCAGCTCGGTGTTGACCCGCGCCTGTTGCAACAGCAGGGTCTCGGCGTCACGGTTCTTCGCCGCCAGGGTTTCCTTCAGATCGAGCAAGTCGGAGGCAGACTCGAACAGCGCACGGGACAACTGCTGCAACTGCGAGTGGCGGTCCATCTCCAGTGGGTCGAAGTCTTCATAACCGGCGCGCTCGGCCTCGGCCTGATAGCGACTGAGGATCTGCGCCTGGGTCTCGGTATCGAGACGGCGCAGCTGGTCACGCACGCGGTCGATGGTCGCTTCCATCTCGCTCAGGGTGAAACCGACGTCGCTCACCTGTTGCTCGACACGGCCACGGAAGATCGAGGTCTCACCGGCCAGGTTGACCAGACCTTCGAGCAGCTCGGCTGGAACCTTGACCAGCTCCTGTGGCGCGCGGCGAGATGCCGCCTCCAGCGCGGCCTCCTGCGCACGCTGAACGAACGGCAGCACCTTCGGCGCCTGCAACTGGTTCGGCACGTCACTGGCAGCAATGATCGGGTTGAGCAGATTGCTCGCAGGCGCTGTCGCTGGCTCGGCCTCGACCACCACCGGCTCATCGCCGAGGCTGGCACTAAGGCGCTGGCGCAGCACATCGAGCTCGTTCTGCAGCCCTTCGAAACCGGACTGCACGTCGAGCAGCAGACTCTCCGGCCAGGGTGCGCCCTGCTGCAGCGCCTCGCTGAGGTGCTGCTCCAGGTCGTGGCTCAGATCGCCCAGGCGCTTCTGCCCGGCCAGGCGCGCGCCCCCCTTGAGGGTGTGCAGCGTGCGCAGCATGTCGTCGATGGCGCTGGCATCATCAGGTTGTTCTTCCCAACGCCCGATCGCCGCCTCCATCGCTTCGAGCAGATCATCGCCTTCTTCGAGGAAGATATCGAGGATGTCGCTGTCAGCCTCATCGGCTTCGTCGCTCTCGACCACGGCCCTGAGCTGGACCGCCGACGGCATGCTCAGTTGCTCGTCAGGATTGGCGCGAAAGCGCTTGATCGTCTCGATCAGGGCATGGCCCTGCGGCACCGCTCGCTGACCACGCACAGCGTCGAGCATCTCGGCCAAACGGTCGTGGCAGGCCTGCAGCAGCGTGAACAACTCCTGGCTGGCTCGCAGGCGACCGCCACCGAGGCCTTCGTACAGGAACTCCAGCTCGTGGGCCAGATCGCCGATTTCGCGAATTTCGGCCATGCGCGCACCACCCTTGAGGGTGTGCAGGTCACGCTGCAGGGCTTCCAGCTCAAGGCTGTTGTCGACATCGCCCATCCAGCGCTGCAGAGCGGCGCCAGCACTGTCGATGATATCGAAACCTTCCTCGAGGAAGATTTCCACCAGTTCGGGATCGCGTTCTTCATGCCAGTTGGCCAGCGTCGTGCTTTGCGGCTCTGGCTCTGGCTCTGGCTCTGGCTCTGGCTCTGGCTCTGGCTCGACGATAGCCTCCGACAGAGCTGGCAGCTCGTCTTCTGGCAGCACCAGTTCGACTTCGTCGATCAGCGGCAACCCCGCCTCAGGCTCTGCCTGTGGCGCTTCGTCGAGCACGATTTCGTCTTCGACCAGCGCCAGAGGTGGCAGCTCGACGCTATCCGGCTCCAACGCTTCGATCGGCTCGACGAGATCGTCGTCCAGCACCGGTTCAACCTGAGCGACAGCGGCCGACAGGCTCTGCGGTGTACCACCCTGGCGGAACTGGCGAATGGCCTGAATCAGGTCGTCACCAGAGATCAGCGGCTGGCGGGCCTGCAACTGATCGAGCATCTGCGCCAGGCGGTCATGGCTTTGCTGCAGCAGGCTGCCCAGCGTCGGCGAATAGCTGTAACGGCGGTCGACCAGGCCCTCGTAGAGCGACTCCAGTTCGTGGCCAAGATCACCAATCGGGCGAATCGCGGCCATGCGTGCACCGCCCTTGAGGGTGTGCAGATCGCGCTGCAGAGACGACAACGGGAGGGTGTTGTCAGGCTCACCGAGCCAGCGTTCCAGTGCCTGAGCGGCACTGTCGAGAATATCCACAGCCTCTTCGAGGAAGATCTCGACCATTTCTTCATCGAGGTCGGAGTCGACAGGGGTGAAACCCAGCTCGGTCTCGGTCTGCTGCTCCAGGCCGGCGGCCTCGACGATTTCCGGCTCGACGGGCGTCTCTTGCCACTGCACCGGCTCCGCCTCGGCGTGCTCCAGCTCGGCAGTGGCCTGGTCCAGCTCGATGATTTCCAGCCCCTCGGCGCCAGGCGCCAGCAAGGCCAGGGTATGCGGATCGATGGCTTCGCTCAGCAGATCGCGCAGCGCCTGTACGCGCTCGGGTTGCGGGCTGACCTGCAAGGCCGCAGCGACCTGATCCATCATGCCGATCAGCGCTTCGTGGGCCTTTTCCGCCTCGTCGAAGAAGCGCTCGCTGACGGCCAGGCTGCCTTCCTCGACAGCGCCATAGAGATCCAGCAGGGCTTCGCAGAGTTCGTCGATCTGCGGCAGCTCGGCCATTTCTGCGCCACGACCGAGCGTGGTCAGCTCTTCCAGCAGCGCAGACAGCTCCTGACGCTCGGACGGATGCTCGCGCCATTTGCGCAGCAGGTCCTCGGCATCCAGCAAGATGTCCATGCCTTCGGCGAGGAAGATGCTGATCATCTGTGGATCGCGGCTTTCCCCGCTCTGTGCCATACGCTCGTCTTCGGCGTTTGCGAGATGCTCTTGGTGCAGCGCCTGCACACGGGCAAGAAATGCCTCGGCGCCAGGAATAGGTGCCAGAGGCTGACTCTCGAGGTTGTCGAGACCGATACGGAACACGCCTTCGGCGCTGCTCAACAACTCGGCGGCCGCCAGATCCACCTGGATCAGATTGGTCTTGAACTCCTTGACCAGCTTCTCCAGCGGCGCAGCGATTTCTGCCACCGGCAGGATGCCGGCCATATAGGCGCTGCCCTTGAGGGTGTGCAGGGCACGCTGCAGGTCGTCGGTGACCGGCTGCGGCAGTTCCTGCGCGCAATCGGCGAGAAAGCCGACCAGGGTATCCAGATGGGTTTCCGCCTCGTTGCGGAAGATTTCCAGCAACTGCGGGTCGAGGGGCTCGCCATCGAGCGGTTGGTCGGTGACCGACTCGACCTGCTCGACGACCTCGGTAGCGTCGTCAACGCCCACGGGCTCGGCTACCTTCTGGGCGGCCGGGGCGTCAGATTTTGGGGGCGTCAGCCCCTTGGCCAGGGCATGCGCGGTGGCCGCCAGCAGATCGACATCATCGCGCTGACGCTGAGCCTTGGCGGCGAATTCATCGACCAGCGCCGGCATCAGCGCCACTACGTCGAGCACCACCTGCTGCACCGGTGCGTTTGGCTCGATGCTGCGATCAAGCACGCGATTGAGCAGGTTCTCGATGGACCAGCCCAGTTCGCCGATGATCAGCGCGCGAACCATGCGGCCGCTGCCCTTGAGCGTGTGGAAGGCTCGACGCACTTCGATCAGCGCGTCCTTGTTCTCGGTATCGGCCTGCCACTGCGGCAGGTATTCGCCGATGGTTTCCAGCACCTCGCCGACTTCTTCGATAAAGACTTCCAGCAACTCCTCATCCACCGGCTCTTCATCGGCAGGCGGCGGCAACAGGCTCGGCGGCACATCGGCGGCAGGCGGATTGATCTCCTGTACTGGCGCGGCCATCACCTCAGCCATTGACAGCGGCTTGTCTGCCAGCGGCTCCTCGAGCTGGATTGGCGGCGCGCTGGGCAGCTCGACTTCCGGTATTTCCAGATCGGCCAGTTCCAGCTCGTCCCAGTGATTCGCTTCGGCCAGTTGCTCCAGGCTCAGCTCTTCCAGCTCCAGCTCGGACTCGGGCTCGGGCTCGGGCTCGGCGTCGAACAATGGCGCAGCAATGATCTCCTCGCTCTGCGCAGAGGGCAGCTCTTCGAGCTCGCCCAGTTCGAAGGTGAAGGTCTCGGCGCTCTCGCTCACGGTCGGCAGGTCAGGCTCGACGTCGGCCAGTTCCAACTCGGCGACAGCTTCCTCAGGTACATCGACCGACTCGAAGGCCAGCGGCTCGATCTCGGCGACGGGCTCCTCGAGCTGTTCGTCCTCGGCGCCCAGCAGTTCGATTTCCTGCAGCGGGTCAGCCAGCGGCGCCAGGCTTTCCGCCTGCGGTTCGACGCGGTCGAGAATCGACGGCTTTTCCTTGAGCGGATAACCCAGTGTTTCCAGGCTTTCCTCGGCGACGTCGAGAATCAGGTCACCCTGCGTGCCATGGTCCTCGGCCAGACGCTCGAGGTAATACTCGACGCTGGTGATGGCATCGGCCAGGGTGTCCAGGCTCTGCCAGTTGGGCACGGCCTTGCGTGCCAGCAACTGTTCCTGAATGTAGCGGTTGCAGGCGTTGAGCAGGTCGGCTGCGCGCTGCAGCGGAATCATCGCCAGGCCGCCACGGACCTGAGTCAGCAGGCCAGGTACACGCGCCAGGTGTTCGTGATTCCATTGCGAGGCGATGAACTCGATGATCGCGTCCTTGGCCTGTTCCAGACCGTTGCGCGCCTCTTTGATCACCACCTGATGAATCTGCGCCACATCGGTGGTGGGCAGATGGCTCTGCTCGTTCTTGCTGTCATCGCTCGGCCCGACCATGCCGGCCAGCGTCGCCTCGACGTAGAGCAACGCGCCAGCCACATCCATCAGCACAGCATCGCTGGGCTCGCGCTGGCCGAGGGACAGGCCGTGAATGACGTCGATCTGGTCGAGAATGACCTTGCGCGGCTGGCCAAAACCGAGCACGGCAAGGGTATCGGCGATCTGCTTGAGCGGCGCCAGCAGGGCATCCAGCTCACGGGGTTGACTGCGATCACTGCGCACGAACAGGTCAAGGCTATCCTTGACCCGCACCAACTCTTCGCAGAGCGCCGCCACCACAGAACGCATGGCATCGCGGTCGGGGCCGGCCAGACGGGCACGTTCCTCATCCACCACTTCGTTGTCAGGCAGCGCTTCGTCGAGACGATACTGTTCCTTCAGCGCGCGAATACGCGGCGACTGCGCCGGCGCCTTGGCCACGTAGAACAACAGGTTCTTGGTCAGCTCATCGGCAGCGGGCTGGTTGATGCCATCGGCACCCTGCTCGACCAGGCGCTTGAGCTCCTTGTCGACCTGACGCAGCAAGGTCCGCACCGAGGTACCGTTGACCACACTGCCGTTGGCCAGGCCTTCGACCATGCCCGAAGCAATCTGCCACAGACCGCCCAGCGGGGCGTCCTTGCACAGCGTCTCCAGGCGAGCGAAAACGCGCGCCATGTAACCGAGATTGGTCGCCAGATCCTGATTGCGAATCACGCCGACCAGGGCCATTTGCAGCATCTGCCGCAGTTTGCGCAACAGCACCGGAAGCTCGGCAGTACGCAGCCGCGCCAGGCTATCGGATGGCAGCGCCGGCAGACGTGCGGACATGTCCGGGGAAAACAGGCTGGTTTCCGACAGCAGCTTTTCGCCACGGGCGGCACGCAGGTCGTTGAGCAGCGGCAGCACGACCATGGGCAGGTCGCGGCGAGCGGTCTGGATACGGTCGAGGTAAACCGGCAGCTGCAGGATGGCCTGCATCAGCACTTCCAGGGCCTCGCCCTGGTTGGCCACGCGACCTTCCATCAGCGCCTTGGCCAATTGCTCCATTTCCTCGGCGAGCAGAGCAGCGCCGTAGAACTCGACCATCTGCAAGGTGCCGTGAACCTGGTGCACGTAGGTCAGGCAGAAGCGCATGCGCGTAGGGTCCTGCGGGTTCTCGACGAACGCCTCCAGGGCTTGCCGCGCCTGCTTCAGGGTTTCCCCGATCTCGCCTTTGACCCACTCCAGGGCGACATAATCATGCCGATCACCCATAGCCACTCCACTCATAAACTTGGCCTTATCCCTTGCGGGTAAACGCCAGAACTCGCTCGTCGGCCACCGGCACCAGTTGCGGGTGCTGCCAACCGGCTACTTCGCCCACACCCACGACCAGCAGGCCACCCGGCGCCAGGCTTTCAGCCAGGCGATTGAGGATGTCGCGGCGACGCCAGCGGCGGAAATAGATCAGCAAGTTCTGACAGAAAATCACATCCATGCCGGACATCGGCGCCTTGGCCAGTTCCAACACATTGAGCTTGGCGCAGCACACACGCGCTGCCAGGCTCGGCACTACCTTGAAGCGTCCATCGGCCTGGGCGAGAAAATAGCGCTCGCGCAGCTCGTCACTCACCTGCTCCAGGCGTCGCGCCGAGTAGCACGCCTCGCGTGCCTTGCCCAGTGCGCCCTGGCTGATATCCGTACCGGTCACCGCGAAATGCTCGGGCAACTCGCTGCCTTGAAGAACCTCCGCAGCCTGAATCGCCAGCGAATAAGGCTCCTCACCACTGGAGCAACCCACGCTCCACAACTCCCAGGGTTTGCCCAGGCCAGCCGCCAGACGCTCCTGCAGATACTGCGAGAGCACCTCGAACGAGGGCGGATGACGGAGGAAGCGGGTTTCCTGCACGGTCAGACGATCCAGCAGGTTCGACCACTCCACCGCGCCACGTGGGCCATCGGTGACCTGACGGTAGTAGCTGGCGTAATCCGTGACGCCCAGTTCGCGCATGCGCGCACTCAGGTTGGTCTGCAAAAAAGCGCGCCGCTGCTCGCTGATCACCACACCGGTACGCGCCTCGAGCAGCGTCTGCCAGTCGTGAAAATCGGCTTGCGACATATCGGCCACCGGGCGCAATGCCCAAACGCCCGCTGACTGCATACCTTCGCCCTGAGTCATGGCTGTGTAGCGAAGGCTGCCGCCAGCCTTCGCACTCCTTTATCAGGCGTCTGGCAGGGTGAAACCGGACACCGACTTGCGCATCTCACTGGCCATTTTGGCCAGGTTACCAATGCTCTTGGCGGTGGCGGTGGTACCCGAGGACGTCTGCGAGGTGATCTCCTGGATCACGTTCATGGTGTTGGAAATGTGGCCGGCCGAAGAGGCCTGCTGACGGGCGGCGTTGGAAATGTTCTGGATGAGGGCCGCGAGGGTTTTCGATACCTTCTCGATCTCTTCCAGTGCCACACCGGCGTCCTGCGCCAGGCGAGCACCGCGCACCACTTCGGAAGTCGTCTGCTCCATGGAGATAACGGCTTCGTTGGTGTCGGTCTGAATGGTTTTTACCAGCGCCTCGATCTGCTTGGTCGCCGCCGAAGAACGTTCTGCGAGGCGTTGTACCTCGTCCGCTACCACGGCGAAGCCGCGGCCCGCATCACCGGCCATGGAGGCCTGGATCGCGGCGTTCAGTGCGAGGATGTTGGTCTGGTCGGCAATGTCGTTGATCAGGCTGACGATGTCACCGATCTCCTGGGACGATTCACCGAGGCGCTTGATCCGCTTCGAGG
>CAMPIF010000017.1 GCA_946886245.1 Ectopseudomonas composti
GTTCAGGTCTCAACATCAACGAGATTGTCACTGCGTTGGTCAATGCCGAGAAAGCGCCGAAGACCAACCAGCTCGACAATCTCGAGAAGCAGACCACTACCCGTATCTCTGCGATCGGCACACTCACGGGGGCGATGAACTCCTTCAAGACAGCCCTCGACGCGCTCAACAAGCCTGCCTTGTTCGAGTCGCGTACAGCAAGCACGTCCAACAGCAGCGTACTCAAGGCTGCGGCAACGGCCACGGCGCCTGCCGGCACCTACAGTGTTCAGGTTCAGCAACTGGCTGCTAGCAGCAAGGTTGCCCTGCAGTCCGTATCAGGTGGTACGGGGGCAACGTTCAACAGCGGCACGCTCGAGATTTCTGTCGGAAGCACCAACATCAGTGTCGATGTCACCGCGGCCAACAACACACTTGCCGGTATGCGTGACGCGATAAACGAAGCCGGGAAAGACAGCGGCATAAGCGCCACCATCATTACCGATGATTCCGGTTCCCGCTTGGTGCTGAACTCCACCAAGACGGGTGAAGGTAACGACATCCAGGTGGCAGTTACCGAAGACGGCGAAACTACGGGTAATAACGCCCTGACGACTCAGGCGTTCGCGCCTGTCGCAGATCCCGACAATGAGGGTGCTTTCCTGAAGCCCAGCTCGGACAGTGGGGCGGGCGGTGTGATCAGCCAGGCCAAATCGGCCAAGCTCACCATCGACGGGCTGCAACTGGTGCGTGACAGCAACAAGATCGAGGACGCGCTCGAAGGCGTTACGCTTGATCTCGTGGCAGCGCAGAGCGCTACCGACCTGACGGATGGCAAGACCATCAACCTCACCGTTGGTGTCGACAAGTCGAGCGTCAAGAGTAATCTGCAGAAGTTCGTCGATGCCTACAACGCCTTGATCACGTCCTCGGCGCAGCTCACGGCGGTCGTCGAAGTGGAAGGCTCCAAGCCTGTGGCTGGCCCTCTGGTTGGCGATTCCACGGTGCGCAGCATCTTGGCGGGCCTGCGCAATGAGATCGTCAGCATGACCGGTGGCGGGGACGCCGGTGTGCGTGCCCTGGCCGACTTGGGTATCACCACCGACAAGGACGGCAAGTTGTCTCTCGATGACGACACGCTGACCAAGGCGCTCGACACCAATTTCGATCAGGCGGGGGCTTACCTCACTGGCAGTGACGGCCTGATGGGGCGTCTGTCTGGTTTCGTATCCAACTATGTGGCGACCGATGGTGTATTGAAGCAGCGTGACAGTGCCTTGCGCGATACCCTGAAGAGCGTTGACTCTCAGCGCGAAAGCCTGAACAAGCGTGTCGAAAGCCTGCAAACCCGTCTCTATGCCCAGTACAACGCCATGGACTCCTTGGTCGGGCAGCTCACCCGTACCAGTGAGAGTCTGAGCGGCATGCTCGCCAACCTCCCTGGTTTCGTGAAAAAGGATTAAGCAATGAGCAAGAACCCGATAGACGCCTACAAGCAGGTCAAGACCAGCCAGGAGGTCTCGCCCTATCGCACGGTACAGCTGTTGCTCGAAGGCGCATTGCAGCGCGTGATGCTCGCCAAGCAGGCCCAGGCCGAGGGCGATACCGAAATTCGCGGGATGGCAGTAGGCAGCACCATCACCATTCTGGGCGTGCTGCAGGCAGCGCTGGACAAGGAACTGGGGGGTGAAATCGCCGAGAACCTGGATGCACTGTACGACTATATGACGCGTCGCCTGGCGGGTGTCGCGCTGGACGATACGCCGCGCACCCTGGAAGAGGTTCAGGTGCTGCTGGGTGATATCAAAAGTGCCTGGGATGCCATTGGTCCGGAGGTCGAGCCGGCGCCTGCTGGCTGACCGATCGTTTCTTTTTCGTTTTGGCTGGGCCGTTTCAGCGACAAAAGCGTTAAAGCTTTGAGTCGCAGGGCCGATACCTGAGGTATCAGCCCATCGGTAGAGCGAGAGCGATTATGAACGCAATGGCGGCCCTCAAGCAGTATCAGACCGTCAACAACCAAGCGCAGGCCGCAGAGGCCAGCCCTCATCGACTGATCCAGATGTTGATGGAAGGTGGTCTGTCTCGCATCGCTCAGGCACGTGGTGCCATGGAGCGTGGTCAGACAGCGCTGAAAGGTGAATTGATCGGCAAGAGTATTGCCATCGTCGCGGGACTGCGCGAGAGTCTCGACCACCAGCAAGGTGGCGAGCTGGCCGGTAACCTCGATAGCCTGTACGAATACATGATCGCCCGTTTGACCGAGGCCAATGTGAGCAACGAGCCGGAGCTTCTCGAAGAGGTTTCAGTGCTGCTGCGTAACGTCAAACAGGGTTGGGATGCCATCGCTCAGTAGTGAGCGAGCATCGGAGGAGAAGCGAATGAGTTCATCCGTCCAGCGTTTGCAAGCGACCGGTTCGGCCCTGCGCGATGCTCTGGCCAAACAGGACTGGGCCGCGATTGGCGAGCTCGATCTGCAATGCCGCATGGTAGTCGATGCGGCCATGGTCGACAGTGATGACGAAGAAGAGCTGCGCAGTGGCCTGGAAAATCTGCTGTCGCTGTATCGTGAGCTGGTGACCGTTTGTCAGACCGAGCAGCAGCGTCTGGCTGGCGAATTGGTGCAGCTCAATCAATCCCACCAGGGGGCCAAGGTTTATCAGCTTTTCGGCTGATAACCCGGTGTTTACCGAGTTTAACCCGCAGGTTCGGCTCGGTTGTCCCCTCCCTCCTGTTTCGTTTTTCCTGCTTTTTTATCGGCTGCTACTACCCGACTCTGCAAACAGCTGCTTAGCTAATTCCATTGGCGGGCGAAAAAATTACGCCATAAAATTGACTGGCTTCAATTTTTTGACTTTACTAGTGGCTAATTGCCGGTGTGTGCCGAAGATCTGGCGCGCAACTCCCCTCACTTCTCGGGTCAGACAAGCACAAGATGTGGCGTGAAACCAAAATCCTGTTGATCGATGACAATGCTGCGCGCCGCCACGAGTTGGCGATCATTCTGAGTTTTCTCGGGGAAGAGCATCTGGCCTGTACCAGTCAGGATTGGCGCAATGCCGTGGCCGAGCTCGCGTCCAGTCGCGAAGTGCTCAGCGTCTTGCTGGGTGATGTCGAGACCAAGGGGGGCGCACTCGAGCTGACCAAGCAGATTGCCGGCTGGGATGAGTTCCTGCCGCTATTGACGGTTGGCGACTCCAGCGTCGTCGAATGGCCGGAGGATTTGCGCAGGCGTGTGCTGGCCAGCCTGGAGACTCCGCTCAGCTACAACAAGCTGCTCGATTCGCTGCACCGTGCCCAGGTCTATCGCGAGATGTACGATCAGGCCCGTGATCGTGGTCGGCAACGCGAGCCCAACCTGTTCCGCAGCCTGGTCGGGACCAGCCGCGCCATTCAGCAGGTGCGGCAGATGATGCAGCAGGTCGCCGACACTGAGGCCAGCGTGCTGATCCTCGGCGAGTCCGGGACCGGCAAGGAAGTGGTCGCGCGCAATCTGCACTACCACTCCAAGCGTCGCGAGGCGCCGTTCGTGCCGGTCAACTGTGGCGCGATTCCGGCCGAATTGTTGGAAAGTGAGCTGTTCGGTCATGAGAAGGGCGCCTTCACCGGGGCCATCACCAGTCGGGCAGGGCGCTTCGAGCTGGCCAACGGCGGCACGCTGTTTCTCGACGAGATCGGTGACATGCCGCTGCCGATGCAGGTCAAGTTGCTGCGCGTCCTGCAGGAACGCACCTTCGAGCGTGTGGGCAGCAACAAGACGCAGACGGCCGATGTGCGCATCATCGCTGCCACGCACAAGAATCTGGAGAGGATGATCGAGGACGGCAGTTTCCGTGAGGACCTGTATTACCGCCTCAATGTCTTCCCCATCGAGATGGCGCCGCTGCGCGAGCGTATCGAAGATATCCCGCTGCTGATGAACGAGCTGATTTCGCGCATGGAGCACGAGAAGCGTGGCTCCATTCGCTTCAATTCGGCCGCCATCATGTCGCTGTGTCGCCATGACTGGGCAGGCAACGTGCGCGAGCTGGCCAACCTGGTAGAGCGCATGGCGATCATGCATCCCTATGGGGTGATCGGGGTGGGCGAGTTGCCGAAGAAGTTCCGTCATGTCGATGACGAGGATGAGCAGCTTGCGGCCAGCTTGCGCGATGAAATGGAAGAGCGCGCCGCGATCATGGCCGGTCTGCCGGGCCTCGACACGCCTGCCATGCTGCCGCCGGAGGGGCTGGACCTGAAAGACTACCTCGGCAATCTGGAGCAGGGGTTGATTCAGCAGGCGCTGGATGATGCCGGTGGCGTGGTGGCACGTGCGGCCGAGCGCCTGCGTATTCGTCGTACCACCCTGGTCGAGAAGATGCGCAAGTACGGCATGAGCCGTCGCGAAGAGGACGGCCAGGACGAGGATTGACCTGGCTGGGAGCGGCCGCGCAGCTCTGCAGGTCATGATCCTGTAGAGCTGGTGCGCATGGCGCACCCTGCGAGTGATTGCTGACCCAAAAGCCGGAGCTTTGACGCAAGCTCCGGCTTTGTTTTTTCAAGTTATTGATAAATAAGGATAAAAAAGTAGGCACGGGGATTGCTATAGCTCTTGTATCTGACCGTCTTCTGACGGTGCGTCGTACGAGAGAAGCAGATGGAAGCCAACCTTCGTCCTACCGAGTCAGCCGAGCCAGGCGTACCTGCGCCGCTCGAACACGCCAGCCGCGCAGGACTGGAGCAGGCCTTTGCCCTGTTCAATCAGATGTCCAATCAGCTCAGCGAGTCCTACAGCCTGCTCGAGGCGCGGGTCAATGAGCTGAAGGGGCAACTGGCGCTGGTCAGTGCTCAGCGCATGCAGGAACTGGCGGAGAAGGAGCGTCTGGCTCATCGCCTGCAAAGCCTGCTGGATCTGCTGCCTGGCGGTGTGATCGTCATCGACGGTCAGGGTGTCGTGCGTGAGGCCAACCCCGTCGCGCGTGCACTGCTCGGGCAGCCACTGGTGGGTATGCTCTGGCGCCAGGTGATCGCTCGCAACTTCGCGCCGCGCGAAGACGATGGTCATGAAATCTCCATGCGCGACGGCCGCCGGCTATCCATCGCCACGCGTTCTCTGCACGGGGAGCCGGGGCAGCTTGTGCTGCTGACCGACCTCACTGAAACCCGTCGCCTGCAGGATCAGCTTTCTCGCCATGAGCGTCTATCGGCGCTGGGGCGCATGGTCGCCTCTCTCGCCCATCAGATTCGTACGCCACTCTCCGCTGCGCTGCTTTATGCAAGCCACCTGAACGAGCAGGTACTGCCGGCCGAACAGCAGCAGCGCTTCGCCGGGCGCTTGAAGGAGCGGCTGCACGAGTTGGAAAACCAGGTGCGCGACATGCTGATCTTCGCCCGTGGCGAGCTGCCGCTGCCCGATCGCCTGTCGCCGCCGGTCCTGTTCGATGCGCTGCGTGCGGCTGCCGATGCGCATGTGGGCGATATGGCCGTGCGCTGGCAGTGCGATGTGCGCGAGGGCGAGCTGTTGTGCAATCGCGACACGCTGGTCGGTACCGTGCTCAACCTGATCGACAACGCCATTCAGGCTGCCGGGCGCGATGCGCGCCTGAAGATTCATCTCTATCGCCGTGGTGATCAGTTGCGCCTCTGTGTCAGTGACAACGGGCCAGGGATGAGCCGGGAAACCCTGGCGCGCCTTGGCGAACCCTTCTTTACCACCAAGACCACCGGGACCGGCCTCGGGCTGGCGGTGGTCAAGGCGGTGGCGCGTGCTCATCAGGGCCAGCTGCTGCTGCAATCGCGTGCGGGTCGTGGTACCTGCGCCATCGTTTCCTTGCCGCTGCAAGGTGCAGCGCCTCACTCGAATCAGGAGTAACCCATGGCTACCAAAGTCCTGCTGGTTGAAGACGACCGCGCGCTGCGCGAAGCCCTGGCCGATACCCTGTGCCTGGGCGGGCATGATTATCGGGCGGTCGATTGTGCCGAGGCGGCGTTGGTCGCGTTGACCGAAGAACCGTTCGGGCTGGTGGTCAGTGACGTCAACATGCCGGGCATGGATGGCCATCAACTGCTGGCGCAGATTCGTGGCCGCTATCCGCAACTGCCGGTATTGCTGATGACCGCCTTCGGCGCGGTGGAGCGGGCGGTGGATGCCATTCGCCAGGGCGCCGCTGATTATCTGGTCAAACCGTTCGAGCCGCGCACGTTGCTGGAGCTGGTGGCCAGGCATGCACTCGGAAAATTGACGGCGGGAGATCGTGACGGTCCGGTGGCGCTCGAGCCGGCCAGCGTGCAGCTGCTGGAGCTGGCGTCGCGCGTGGCGCAGAGTGATTCGACGGTGATGATCACCGGCGAGTCCGGTACCGGCAAGGAGGTGCTGGCGCGTTATATCCATCAGCAGTCGCCGCGCGCATCCGGGCCTTTCATCGCCATCAACTGTGCGGCGATTCCCGACAACATGCTCGAGGCCACCTTGTTCGGGCATGAGAAGGGCGCATTCACCGGTGCGGTCAACGCTCAGCCGGGCAAGTTCGAGCTGGCCGACGGCGGCACCATCTTGCTCGACGAAATTTCCGAAATGCCGCTGGGGCTACAGGCCAAGTTGCTGCGTGTGCTGCAGGAGCGTGAGGTGGAGCGGGTCGGGGCGCGCAAACCGATCAACCTGAATATTCGTGTGCTGGCCACCAGTAACCGTGATCTGGCCAGTGAGGTGGCGGCGGGGCGCTTCCGTGAGGATCTCTATTATCGTCTGTCGGTCTTCCCCCTGGCCTGGCGACCGCTGCGTGAGCGGCCTGCCGATATTCTGCCGCTGGCCGAACGACTGCTGGCCAAGCACGTCAAAAAAATGAATCAGTCGCACGTGAGGCTGTCCGAGTCGGCTGCGCGAAGCCTGGTGCAGCATCAGTGGCCGGGCAATGTGCGCGAGTTGGACAACGCCATTCAGCGCGCATTGATCCTGCAGCAGGGCGGGGTGATTCAGGCGCAGGACCTGTGCCTGCATGCGCCCATCGGCCAATCGGTGCAGGCTGCGGCGCCGCGCCTGGCCGTGGTGCCGAGCGTTGCGCCGCCAATGGCGCAACCGGTCGAGTCGCCGGGTGCGGTCGATGCCGGCGCGCTGGGCGAGGATCTTCGCCGTCGCGAGTTCCAGGTCATCATCGATACCCTGCGTGCCGAGCGTGGTCGTCGCAAGGAGGCCGCCGAGCGCCTGGGCATCAGCCCGCGTACGCTGCGCTACAAGCTGGCGCAGATGCGTGATGCCGGGATGGATGTCGAGGCGTATCTGTACGCCAGCTGAGACTTATCGTCGGTAGCATCGTAGCCGGTCAGGTGCAGCGCTCCATGGCGGTTCATGTGTGTCGTCAGCTTCGCGGTGCGCACGGCGCACCCTACATTAGGCGCCGGCTGAACACTGTGCGCACTGATCATCGCGACCGGCTTCTCGGTCGTACCGCTCTCCGAATTTCCGTTCATTTTGGCACCCTTGTTGCAAATACCCCTGCATAGCGCCGCTAGTGTCAAAAAGCGGGCAGTGGAGGAAGTCATGAGCCAAGGTGTCGAATTCAATCGCTTGATGCTGGAAATGCGTTCCATGCAGGCTGAGGCCATGGCGCGTCAGAAACCTGCTGCGAGCGAGCCAGTGCAAGGGGCGCCGAGTTTCTCGGAGATGCTCGGCCAGGCGGTTAACAAGGTCAACGAGACCCAGCAGGCTTCCAACAAACTGGCGACCGCTTTCGAGATGGGGCAGAGCGGGGTCGACCTGACCGACGTGATGATCGCCTCGCAGAAAGCCAGCGTATCCTTCCAGGCCATGACCCAGGTGCGTAACAAGCTGGTCCAGGCGTATCAAGACATCATGCAGATGCCGGTCTGAGGATTGATTCATGGCTGAAGCAGCAGTAGCAAACGTACCGGCCAAGGCCGACGCCGGTGAGCCCAAGAAGCCGTTGTTCGGCCTCAGCTTCCTGGAAAACCTCGCGGAGATGTCGGTGCTGCGTCAGCTCGGCCTGTTGGTCGGTCTGGCTGCCAGCGTGGCGATCGGTTTTGCCGTGGTGCTCTGGTCGCAGCAACCGGACTATCGTCCGCTGTACGGCAGCCTCAATGGTATGGATGCGTCCCAGGTGGTCGATACTCTGACCACCTCCGGCATCGATTACACCATCGAACCCAACTCCGGCGCGCTGCTGGTCAAGGCTGACGATCTGGCGCGTGCGCGCATGCGCCTCGCTGCCGCTGGCGTGGCGCCGACCGATAACAGCGTCGGCTTCGAAATCCTTGACCGTGAGCAGGGTCTGGGTACCAGCCAGTTCATGGAGGCGACCCGTTATCGCCGTGGCCTCGAAGGCGAGCTGGCGCGTACGGTTGCCAGCCTCAACAACGTCAAGGCGGCGCGGGTGCACCTGGCCATGCCCAAGGCGTCCGTTTTCGTGCGCGATGAGCGCAAACCGTCCGCCTCTGTGTTGGTCGAGCTGTACCCGGGACGTGGGCTGGAACCCAGCCAGGTCATGGCGATCGTCAACCTGGTGGCAACCAGCGTGCCCGAGCTGGACAAGGGCCAGGTCACGGTGGTCGACCAGAAGGGCAATCTGCTCTCCGATCAGCAGGAACTGTCCGAACTGAGCATGGCTGGCAAGCAGTTCGACTACACCCGCCGCATGGAAACGCTGTTCACTCAACGCGTGCACAACATTCTGCAGCCGGTGCTGGGCACGGGTCGCTACAAGGCGGAAGTATCGGCTGACGTGGATTTCAGCTCGGTTGAATCCACCTCCGAAATGTTCAATCCAGACCAACCCGCGCTGCGCAGCGAGCAACAGGTCAACGAACAACGCCAGAGCAGCCTGCCGCCGCAGGGCGTGCCGGGTGCGTTGTCCAATCAGCCACCGGGGCCGGCTGCCGCTCCGGAGCAGGCTGCTGGCGCTGCTGCCCCGGCCGGCCCGGTCGCTGCGGGTCAGCCGCTGGTCGATGCCAATGGCCAGCAGATCATGGACCCGGTAACCGGCCAGCCGATGCTGGCACCGTACCCGGCAGACAAGCGTGAGCAGTCCACCCGCAACTTCGAACTGGACCGCTCCATCAGCTACACCCGTCAGCAGCAGGGGCGCCTGCGTCGCCTGTCGGTAGCGGTGGTGGTGGATGACCAGGTACGTGTCGATCCGGCCACTGGCGAGAGCAGCCGAGTGCCGTGGACGGCCGATGATCTGGCGCGCTTCACCCGTCTGGTCCAGGATTCGGTGGGCTTCGATGCCAGCCGCGGCGACAGCGTCAGTGTCATCAACACGGCCTTCACTGCCTCGCTGGGCGAGGAAATCCCCGATATTCCGTTCTACACCCAGCCCTGGTTCTGGGACATCGTCAAGCAGGTGCTCGGCGTGCTGTTCATCCTGGTGCTGGTGTTCGGTGTGCTGCGCCCGGTGCTCAACAACATTACCGGCGGCGGCAGGGGCAAGGATCTGGCCGGTTCCGGCGATGTGGAGCTTGGCGAAATGGCGGGCCTGGACGGCGAGCTGTCCGACGACCGCGTCAGCCTCGGTGGGCCGCAGAGCATCATGTTGCCGAGCCCCAGCGAGGGGTATGATGCACAGCTGAACGCTATCAAGAGTCTGGTGGCGGAAGATCCTGGCCGCGTCGCCCAGGTCGTGAAAGAGTGGATCAACGCCGATGAGTGAGAATCGTACCGCTACCAAGCTGAACAAGGTCGACAAGGCTGCGATTCTGCTGCTTTCGCTGGGTGAGACCGATGCCGCACAGGTGTTGCGTCACCTCGGGCCGAAGGAAGTGCAGCGCGTCGGTGTGGCCATGGCCGGCATGCGCAATATCCATCGCGAGCAGGTCGAGCAGGTGATGGCCGAGTTCGTCGATATCGTTGGCGACCAGACCAGCCTCGGTGTGGGCTCCGACGCCTACATCCGCAAGATGCTCACCTCGGCGCTGGGTGAGGACAAGGCCGGCAATCTGATCGACCGCATCCTGCTCGGCGGCAGTACCAGTGGCCTGGACAGCCTGAAGTGGATGGAGCCGCGCGCCGTCGCCGACGTGATCCGCTACGAGCACCCGCAGATCCAGGCCATCGTCGTCGCCTATCTCGACCCGGACCAGGCCGGCGAAGTGCTCAGCCATTTCGACCACAAGGTACGCCTGGACATCATCCTGCGCGTGTCCTCGCTCAATACCGTGCAGCCGTCCGCGCTCAAGGAACTCAACCAGATCCTCGAGAAGCAGTTCTCCGGCAGTGCCAACACCACACGCGCCACCATGGGCGGCGTCAAGCGTGCGGCGGACATCATGAACTTCCTCGACAGCTCGGTGGAAGGTCAGCTGATGGACTCCATCCGCGAGGTGGACGAAGACCTGTCGACGCAGATCGAAGACCTCATGTTCGTCTTCGACAACCTGGCCGATGTCGATGACCGTGGCATCCAGGCACTGATGCGCGAAGTCTCGTCCGAGGTCCTGGTGCTGGCGCTCAAGGGCGCCGACGAGGCAATCAAGGACAAGGTTTTCAAGAACATGTCCAAACGTGCAGCCGAGCTGCTGCGCGACGACCTGGAGGCCAAGGGGCCGGTGCGCGTCAGCGACGTCGAAGGGGCGCAGAAGGAAATTCTCACCATCGCCCGGCGCATGGCCGAAGCCGGAGAGATCGTGCTCGGCGGCACGGGTGGCGAGGAGATGGTTTAAGCCATGGATGCCAACGAGCCCGATAGCGCGCTGATTCGCGCCAAGGATCTCGGCACGTTCGACCGCTGGGCGTTGCCCAGCTTCGATGCGCCGGGTGAAGAGCCGGCAGCGGCCGAAGCTGTTGCTGATGAACAGGCGCAGCCTCCAGTCGAGGTCGAGGAACAGGACACCGCGCAGATCGAAGAGGTCGCACTCGAAGATGTCAAACCGCTGACGCTCGATGAGCTCGAAGCCATCCGCCAGGATGCCTACAACGAAGGCTTCGCCACGGGCGAGAAGGACGGCTTTCATGCCGGCCAGATCAAGGCCAGGCAGGAGGCCGACGCGGCCCTGGCGCTGAAGGTCGGCAGCCTGGAAACGCTCATGACGCAGTTGCTCGATCCGATTGCCGAGCAGGATCAGCAGATGGAAGTGGCCATGGTGCGCCTGGTCAGCCACATGGTGCGCGAGGTGATTCAGCGCGAACTTAGCACCGACTCCAGTCAGATTCGCCAGGTGCTGCGCGAAGCGCTCAAACTGCTGCCGATGGGGGCGGGCAACGTGCGCATTCAGGTCAACCCCCAGGACTTCGAGGCGATCAAGGCGCTGCGCGAGCGTCATGAGGAAAGCTGGCGCATCCTCGAGGACGACAGCCTGCTGCCAGGTGGGTGTCGTATCGAGTCGGAGCATAGCCAGATCGACGCCAGCGTCGAGACGCGCATGGCGCAGGCACTCAAGCAACTGTTCGAGCAGCAGCGCGCGCAGAGCACCCAGCCGCCGGAAGCGGACATCAATCTGGACCTGGATCGCGACGATGCGCGTTGACCGCGTGAGTTTCGCCCGGCGTCTGGAGGGCTACAGTGATGCGATCAGCCTGCCCAGCCAGCCCATACTCGAAGGCCGCCTGCTGCGCATGGTCGGTCTCACCCTGGAGGCCGAAGGGCTGCGCGCGGCCATCGGCAGCCGCTGCCTGGTCATCAACGAAGACAGCTACCATCCGGTTCAGGTCGAGGCCGAGGTGATGGGCTTTTCCGGGGGCAAGATCTATCTGATGCCGGCGGGCAGTCTGGCGGGTATCGCGCCGGGTGCGCGCGTCGTGCCATTGCCCGATGCCGGGCGCTTGCCCATGGGCATGTCCATGCTTGGCCGAGTGCTCGATGGCACCGGCCGCGCCCTGGATGGCAAAGGCGGGATGAAGGCCGAGGACTGGGTGCCGATGGATGGCCCTGCCATCAACCCGCTCAATCGCGACCCCATCAGCCAGCCCTTGGATGTCGGCATTCGTTCGATCAACGGCCTGCTTACCGTCGGGCGCGGTCAGCGCCTGGGCCTGTTCGCCGGTACCGGCGTGGGCAAGTCGGTGCTGCTGGGCATGATGACGCGTTTTACCGAGGCCGAGATCATCGTGGTCGGGTTGATCGGTGAGCGCGGGCGTGAGGTCAAGGAGTTCATCGACGAGATTCTCGGCGAGGAAGGCCTCAAGCGTTCCGTGGTCGTGGCGTCGCCGGCCGATGAAGCGCCGCTGATGCGTTTACGTGCGGCGCAGTACTGCACGCGCATCGCCGAGTACTTCCGTGACAAGGGCAAGAACGTTCTGCTGCTGATGGATTCACTGACGCGCTATGCCCAGGCCCAGCGTGAAATCGCTCTGGCTATCGGTGAGCCGCCAGCGACCAAGGGCTACCCGCCATCGGTGTTCGCCAAGTTGCCCAAGTTGGTCGAACGCGCCGGCAATGCCGAAGCCGGCGGCGGTTCGATCACCGCGTTCTACACCGTGCTCAGTGAAGGCGATGACCAGCAAGACCCCATCGCCGATGCGGCACGGGGCGTGCTCGACGGGCACTTTGTCCTGTCGCGCCGTCTGGCCGAGGAAGGGCACTATCCCGCGATCGATATCGAATCCTCGATCAGTCGGGTCATGCCGCAAGTGGTACCGCCCGAGCAGCTCAAGCAGGCGCAGCGATTCAAACAGTTGTGGTCACGCTATCAACAGAGCCGCGATCTGATCAGTGTGGGGGCCTATGTTCCCGGTGGCGATGCGGACACCGACCTGGCCATCGCCCGCCAGCCGGTCATGGCTCAGTACCTGCGTCAGGGGCTGGACGACAGTGTGGGCATGCCACAGAGTCGTGAGCAGTTGGCGGCCTTGCTGGGGCAATGATGGCGTTGATCAAGGTATTTTTCGTCATCGATGAGGTCGTGCATCGATGAGTCTCAGTCGCGCCAAGCGTCTGCAGCCGGTCGTCGAGATGGCAGAAAAGGCCGAGCGCGAGGCCGCGCGCCAGCTCGGGCATTGCCAGGGGCTGGTTGGCCAGGCCGAAGCCAAGCTGGGTGAGCTGGAGCGTTTCCGTGGTGATTACCAGCAGCAGTGGATCAGCGAAGGCAGCAAGGGCGTTTCCGGCCAGTGGCTGATGAACTATCAGCGCTTTCTGTCGCAGCTGGAGACGGCGGTCGGCCAGCAGCAGCAGAGTCTGGAGTGGCATCGCGCCAATCTTGAAAAAGTGCGTGCCGTTTGGCAGCAGCGCTATGCGCGTCTCGAGGGGCTGCGCAAACTGGTGCAGCGCTACATTGATGAAGCCCGGTTGGCCGAAGACAAGCGCGAACAGAAATTGCTCGACGAGCTGGCGCAACGCCTGATCGACCGTGGTGAGCCCTGAATAGAGGTTGTTTCGGCGCCGACCAGATGCTACACCTTCAAACGTGAACGGCCCTATCTGGCAAAGTCTCGACAAAGGAGTAGACATGGCCATTACCTCGCAGCCCTCGGCAGACGGGCAAGAGCTGACCATCGTGATTCGAGGACGCTTCGACTTCGCCTCCCACCAGGAATTTCGTGACGCCTATGAGCGCGTCGATCAGACGCCCAGGCGCTATCAGGTCGACCTGCGCGACACCAGCTATCTGGACAGTTCGGCATTGGGCATGCTGCTGCTGTTGCGTGACCATGCTGGCGGTGATTCGGCGCAGATCAGCCTGCTCAACTGCAGCAGTGACGTGCGCAAGATCCTCGCCATCTCCAACTTCGAGCAGTTGTTCAAGATCAGCTGAGCATGGCTGAGCGACTTGCCATTCTGATCGCTGAGGACAACGCGGCCGACCGCATGCTGTTGTCCACCATCGTCAGCCGTCAGGGTCACCGTGTCCTGACCGCCAGCAATGGCCTGGAGGCGGTGGCCCTGTTCGAGCAGGAGCGTCCACATCTGGTTCTGATGGATGCGCTGATGCCGGTGATGGATGGTTTCGAGGCGGCGCGACGGATCAAGGATCAGGCCGGTGAGGCGCTGGTGCCGATCATCTTCCTCACGTCGCTGACCGAGGGCGAAGCACTGGTGCGTTGTCTGGAGGCCGGTGGCGACGACTTTCTCGCCAAGCCTTACAACCGCGTGATCCTCGAGGCCAAGATCGGTGCGATGGATCGTCTGCGCCGGCTGCATGACACGGTATTGAAACAGCGCGACCTGATCGCTCGGCACAATGAGCATCTGTTGCGCGAGCAACGCGTGGCCAAGGCGGTATTCGACAAGGTGGCGCATTCCGGCTGTCTGGATGCGCCCAATATCCGTTACATGCAGTCACCCTACGCGCTGTTCAACGGTGATTTGCTGCTGGCGGCGTACAAGCCGTCTGGCGGCATGCACGTGATGCTGGGCGATTTCACCGGCCATGGTTTGCCGGCGGCTATTG
The DNA here is from genome assembly GCA_946886245.1 of Ectopseudomonas composti. Next base: position 14,290 of record CAMPIF010000017.1, read on the forward strand.
GCGCGATGCCGCTGGCCGAGGTGTTCTACGGCATGACTGCCAAAGGCCATGCCCTTGCCGAGATCCTTCGCGAGATCAACGCCAAGCTCAAGCGCATCCTGCCTGTCGGCGTTTTCTGTTGCGCCACCGTGCTCAACATCAGCAGCAAGCGAGGCATGCTCGAGGTGTGGAGTGGCGGGTTGCCGGATGGCTACCTGCTACATGGCGATGGTCGCCCGCGTCAGTCATTGGTGTCACGCCACCTGCCTCTGGGCATCCTCGAACCAGCGGCGTTCAGTGATCGCTGCGAGGTCTATCCGCTGGCGCCGGGAGATCGTATTTTCCTGCTCAGTGATGGCGTGCTCGAAGCCAGTGATCGGCAAGGGCAGCTATTCGGCGAAGCGCGCCTGCTCGAGCTTCTGGAGGCCAATCGTCAGCCGCAGGCACTGTTCGAGGAAATCCAGCTGGCGCTGGCGGCGTTCCGTGGCGAGCAACAGGATGACGTCAGCATGGTTCAGGTCGGCTTGGGCGAAGACGATGAGCGTCCTCGCCCACTGGCCTTTGCTGACAGTGGTCAGAGCAGCGTGATGGACTGGTCGGCCAGTTTCGAGTTTCGTGCGCTGAGCCTGCGTCATTTCAATCCTCTGCCATTTCTGCTGCAGCTGCTGCTGGACGTGCGGGCGTTGCGGCCGCGTGGTGGCGAGCTGTATACCGTGCTCGCCGAGCTCTATTCCAATGCCCTGGAGCATGGGGTTATGGGGCTGGATTCCTCGCTCAAGCAGGATGCCAGTGGCTTTGCCGAGTACTATCGGGAGCGACGTCTGCGTCTGGCGTCCCTGCAGGATGGCTATGTCCGATTTCATGTGCAGATGCTGCCGGAAGAAGGGGGAGGGCGACTGATCGTCCGGGTCGAGGACAGTGGCCCCGGATTCGATCCGGTCACCGTCATGGCGCGTGGTGACGAAGCCCTGTGTGGTCGTGGTCTTGCCCTGGTACGTCAGCTCAGTGATGGTTTCCAGATCGCCCCGGTTGGCCAGGGGGTCAGCGTGGAGTTTTGCTGGTCCTCTGAGGCATAATGCGAGGCTGTTGTTCAGGGGGTGACCCGGTGTCCGATATCCATCTCGACGATGCCGTCCTGGCGGCTCTGCAGGACGTCATGGAAGACGAATACCCGATTCTGCTCGATACCTTCGTGGCCGATTCCGAGGAGCGTCTGCGTCTGCTGCATGAAGCTGCGGCCGAGGGTGACGCGCAGGGCCTGCGCCTGGCTGCACACAGCTTCAAGGGCAGCTGCAGCAACATGGGGGCGGTGCTTCTGGCCAGTCTGTGCAAGGAGCTCGAAGACGCGGGGCGGCGCGAGGTTCTGGATCCGGCTCCGGCCCTGATCGAGCAGATCGAGCGCGAGTTCGCCATCGTCCGCATCCTGTTCAAGTCCGAGCGTCAGCGCTATCGCGTCTGAGTGCCTGCTTTAAACGCAGCAGGCATTGAACAGGCTCTGACGACTTTTCCCGAGTTGGCCCGCCCTTTGCTCTGATCCTGTCACGACCCATCAGACGGAGAGCGTCCATGTCCGTGTTGCCCGACCTACGCCTGCAGGCTACGCCTGAGGTGAAGAGCAAAGCGAAGCCGCCGGCCAAAGCGCCGGAGCCCAGCAAGAACGGTGCTTCCAGCTTTGCCGAGGTGTATGCCAAGGAGCGTCAGGCCAAGCCTGGCGAGCGCGCTGGCAATACCGACAAAACCAGCCAGGAGCAGAAGTCTGCGCCATCAGCAGAGGAGCCCGATGCCGCTTCTGCTGCCGCCGAGCAGCCTGCGGTTGCCGCCCCCGGCAATTCCTTGCCGACGCAGGAGGGCACTGAAGAAGAGCTCGATCCGTTGCTGGCGATGGCACTGGGCGGTATCCAGGCTCAGGTAGACGACGCGCCGCTAACCGAGGAGTCGTCGGCGCTGCCGGCGCTGGTGATTACCGGCGCAGGCAGCGATGGCGCCGAGACTGCCGAGCCGGCGCTGGAGGAAGAAGCGCTCGACCCGCTGGCGCTGCTCAAGCAACCGGCGCCAGAGGCGAGCAAGGCCCAGTTGCCGCAGGACGCCGCGATCAAGAGCGCGCGTGTGGCGACCAGCACGGACTTCGCCGCAGCCATGGCGGCCATGGGCAAAGGCGAGGCGTCAGTGGAGAACACTGAAGAAACGACCCTGGATTTGCCGTTGGAAAGCCTGGCCAAGGAGGCGCTGGAGAGTCTCAAGGACAGTGCTCAGCCCACTCGGCCAGATCAGTTCGTCAGCAAGCTCAATGCGCTGACGCAGGCATTCAATCATCAGGCTGGTGCCGCGCAGCGTCTGCCATTGGTGCCTGGTCAGCCGGTCGCCATGCAGCAGGGCGGCTGGAGCGAGGCCGTGGTGGATCGCGTCATGTGGCTTTCCAGCCAGAACCTCAAATCGGCCGAGATTCAGCTGGACCCGGCAGATCTCGGGCGTCTCGAGGTGCGCGTGAACCTGTCTCAGGATCAGGCCCAGGTGACGTTCGCCAGCCCCAATGCCGGGGTGCGTGAAGCGCTGGAAGGGCAGATGCATCGTCTGCGTGAGCTGTTCGCGCAGCAAGGCATGAACCTGGCCGATGCCAACGTTTCCGATCAGTCGCTCAACCGTGGCTGGCAAGGGCAGGGCGAGGGTGGTCGTGGTGGTTCCGGCTCGCGTGATGGTCTGCTTGCCGGTGACGAGTTGCAGCCTGGCGTCCATCAGGAAGTGCGCAGTGAGCGCTTGACCACTGGCCGTGGGCTGGTCGACTACTACGCATAAGTAGCGGCCAGGTACTGTATCGACACTGGGCAATGCCCGAAGATCGGTGTTCCTCCGCTAGACTTGCATTCGCCCGGGTTGCCGAAAGGTGCTCGGGCGAATGCATTTTGGGTGACAGCAGGGAGCTGGAGCTGTTAAATCCGCAGCCCAGAGTTAGACAAGCCTGCTCATATGCTGGCATAACACTTGCTCATAACCCTTTGAATGCGGAAAGAACGTAGGTACTGACGGATTATTGGCATGGCTAAGAAAGAAGCGGCACCGGCTGCCGACGGACAACCCGCCGGCAAGAGCAAGCTCAAACTCATCATCCTGATCGTGGTGGGCCTGCTTCTGGCCGTCGGCCTTTCCGTGGGCGGCACCTGGTTCATTCTCAGCAAGGGCGACAAGAGCGAGGCGGCTGAGCCCGCAGAGGCCGCAGCACCGGCGGCTCCAGTGCGCCAGCCGGCCATCTACCAGGATCTGATGCCGGCCTTCGTGGTCAATTTCAATCACCAGAACCGTACCCGCTACCTGCAGGTCAGCATGGCCTTGATGAGTCGCGATACCGCCGGCATGGAAAAGCTCAAGGTGCACATGCCGGTGTTGCGTAACCGTCTGGTGATGCTGCTCTCCGGTCAGGATTTTGCCGCGCTGCAAACGCCGCTGGGCAAGGAGATGCTTCTGCAGCAGGCGCTGGCCAGCGTGCAGGAGCTGGCGCAGAAGGAAACCGGCAGCACTGTGGTCGAGCAGGTGCTGTTCACCAATTTCGTGTTGCAGTAGCGGGAGCCGAAGATGGCCGTGCAAGACCTGCTTTCCCAGGACGAGATCGATGCGCTGTTGCATGGCGTCGATGACGGCCTGGTCGAAACCGAGGACGCCGCAGAGCCGGGGAGCGTCAAGCAATATGACCTGACCAGTCAGGATCGTATCGTCCGTGGGCGCATGCCGACGCTGGAGATGATCAACGAGCGCTTCGCCCGCTACACCCGCATCAGCATGTTCAACCTGTTGCGCCGTTCGGCTGACGTGGCCGTCGGTGGCGTGCAGGTGATGAAATTCGGCGAGTACGTGCATTCGCTGTACGTGCCGACCAGTCTCAATCTGGTGAAGATGAAGCCGCTGCGCGGCACCGGTCTGTTCATCCTCGACGCCAAGCTGGTGTTCAAGCTGGTGGACAACTTCTTCGGCGGCGATGGACGCCATGCCAAGATCGAAGGGCGTGAATTCACCCCCACCGAGCTGCGCGTCGTGCGCATGGTGCTCGACCAGGCCTTCGTCGACCTGCGCGAAGCCTGGCACGCGGTCATGGACATCAACTTCGAGTACGTCAATTCCGAGGTCAACCCGGCGCTGGCCAATATCGTCAGTCCGAGCGAGGTGGTGGTCGTGTCCACCTTCCATATCGAACTGGACGGCGGCGGCGGCGACCTGCATATCACCATGCCGTACTCGATGATCGAGCCGATCCGCGAGATGCTCGATGCCGGCTTTCAGTCCGATGTCGACGATCAGGACGAACGCTGGATCAAGGCCCTGCGCGAGGACATCCTCGATGTCAGCGTGCCGCTGGCCGCCACCGTGGCCCGTCGCCAGCTGAAACTGCGCGACATCCTGCATATGCAGCCGGGTGATGTGATCCCCGTGGAATTGCCGGACAACGTGGTCATGCGCGCCAACGGCGTGCCGACCTTCAAGGTCAAGCTCGGTGCGCACAAGGGCAATCTGGCCCTGCAGGTACTGGAACCAATCGAACGCCAACGCTGAGGCGCTGGCACCTCCGTAGGGCCACCAGGCCCGAAGCGAACGAATAGCAGAAGCCAGGCGAGGAACCACGATGGCAGACGAAGAGAACACCTCCCCCGAGGAGCAGGCACTGGCCGATGAATGGGCCGCAGCGCTGGCCGAGGCAGGTGATGCCGATCAGGACGACATCGATGCCATGCTGGCCGGGCAGGGTGCCGCTCAGGCGGCGCAACCTGCAGCGCCGCGTGCACCGATGGAAGAGTTCGGCAGCGCGCCGCCTACCAGCAACCTGCCGGTCAATCTGGATGGGCCCAATCTTGACGTGATCCTGGATATTCCAGTGTCCATCTCCATGGAAGTGGGTAACACCGATATCACGATCCGCAACCTGCTGCAGCTCAATCAGGGCTCGGTGATCGAGCTGGATCGTCTGGCCGGTGAGCCGCTCGACGTGCTGGTCAACGGCACGTTGATCGCCCATGGCGAAGTGGTGGTGGTCAACGAGAAGTTTGGCATTCGCCTGACCGACGTGATCAGCCCCAGCGAACGTATCAAGAAGCTGCGCTGACCATGGCTCGTCTTCTCGCCCTGTTTCTGAGCATGCCCCTGGCGGCCATGGCTGCCGAACCCACCGGCAAGGCGGCGACGCCCATGGCTGGCAGCGACATAGCCGGCCAGCTCGGTCAGTTGCTGCTCGGCCTGCTGCTGGTGATCGGCCTGATCTTCCTGCTCGCCTGGCTGCTGCGTCGTGTACAGCAACTGGCTCCACGCGGTGGTCAGGTGATCAAGCTGCTGGCGACTCAGGCGCTGGGCCCGCGTGATCGCCTGGTGCTGGTGCAGGTGGGCAACGAACAGATATTGCTGGGCCTGTCTGCCGGGCGGATCACTCCGCTGCACGTGCTCAAGGAACCCGTGCACCTGGCCGACGCCGAGCAGGCCACGCCGGAATTCGCTCAGCGCCTGATGGAGCTGCTGGGCAAGGATCAGAAGGACAAATCCTGATGCTGCGTTTGTTGCTGGTGCTGGTGCTGAGTCTCGCCGCATCGCTGGCGTTCGCCGAAGACCCGCCTGGCGCCAGCACGCTGATTCAGCAGGGCAACAGTCCACTGTCGATCCCGGCCATTACCCTGTCGACGGACGCGGAGGGCCAGCAGGAGTACTCGGTCAGCCTGCAGATTCTGCTGATCATGACGGCGCTGAGTTTCATCCCGGCGTTCGTCATGCTGATGACCAGTTTCACCCGCATCATCATCGTCTTCTCCATCCTGCGTCAGGCGCTGGGCCTGCAGCAGACACCCTCGAACCAGATACTGGTCGGCCTGGCGCTGTTCCTGACGATGTTCATCATGGCGCCGATTTTCGACCGGATTAACAGCGATGCGTTGCAGCCTTATCTGAACGAGGAGATCGTCGCTCAGGAGGCGCTGACTCGGGCAGAAGGACCGATCCGCGATTTCATGCTGGCGCAGACTCGCGAAAGCGACCTGGAGCTGTTCGTGCGGCTGTCCAAGCGTACCGACCTGGCCGGCGCCGAGGACGTGCCGTTGACCATTCTGGTGCCGGCGTTCGTCACCTCCGAGCTGAAGACCGCGTTCCAGATCGGCTTCATGATCTTCATTCCGTTTCTGATCATCGACATGGTGGTCGCCAGTATCCTCATGGCGATGGGTATGATGATGCTTTCGCCGCTGATCATCTCATTGCCGTTCAAGATCATG
>CAMPIF010000018.1 GCA_946886245.1 Ectopseudomonas composti
CTGGTTGGCTTCGCCCACCAACCAGCCGATGGCGCCGTCGAAGTTCATCACGCAGGTGGAGGCGCCCTTGATGCCCATCTTGTGCTCGATGGCACCGCACGACAGGCTGTTGCGTGCTCCCGGCGTGCCATCGGCAGCGGCAATGAACTTCGGCACCAGCAGCAGCGAAATACCCTTCACGCCCGCCGGTGCATCCGGCAGGCGCGCCAGCACCAGATGGACGATGTTCTCCGAGAGATCCTGCTCGCCACCGCTGATAAAGATCTTGCTGCCGCTGACGCGGTAGCTGCCATCGGCCTGCGGCTCGGCGCGGGTACGCAGCAGCGCCAGGTCGGTGCCGGCCTGCGGCTCGGTCAGGCACATGGTGCCGGTCCACTGGCCGCTGACCAGCTTGCCCAGGTACTGCTGCTTCAGCGTTTCGCTGCCGTGCTTGTGCAGCGCCAGCACGGCGCCCTCGGTCAGCCCGGAGTAAACGCGAAAGGACAGCGAGGCGCCCATCAGCATCTCGTGAAAGGCAAAGGCCACCAGTTGCGCAAAGCCCTGGCCGCCGTACTCCACCGGCCCGGTCATGCTCGCCCAGCCGTTGTCCACGTACTGCCGGTAGGCCTCGGCAAAGCCCTTGGGCGTGCTGACGCGGCCGTTTTCCAGGTGGCAGCCCTCCTCATCGCTGTTGCGATTGAGCGGTGCGACCTCGCCCTCGGCGAAGGCGGCAGCCTCCTCCAGCACGCCGTCGATCAACTCGCGATCCAGGCCGTTGCCCAGACGTTCGCAGTGGCCGGCAGCGTCGAACAGCTCGTGCAGCACGAAACGCATATCGCGCAATGGCGCCTGATAGCTCATACCTCTCCCTCCTGTACGTCGCCGAAGCGCTTGTTGTCGCCGGCCAGCCGCTGGATCAGCGCCGCCGGTTGCCAGTGCGCGCCGAAGCGCTCGGCCAGCTGCAACAGACGCTGATGAATGGCCGTGACACCTTCACCGTCGGCCCAGCTCATCGGGCCGCCGCGCTCGGCGGGAAAGCCGTAGCCGTTGAGGTAGACCAGATCGATGTCGCGGCTATTGGCGGCAATGTTCTCCTCGAGAATCTTCGCCCCTTCGTTGACCAGTGCCAGTAGGCAGCGCTCGAGAATCTCCTCGTCACCGATGTCACGGCGGGTGAAGCCCAGGCGCTCCGATTGCATCTGCACCAGCCCGTCGACGACCGGGTCATGCTCGGCCTGGCGACTTCCCGGCGCGTAGCGGTAATAGCCCTTGCCGCTCTTCTGGCCAAAGCGCCCCAACTCGCACAGGCGGTTATCCACCTGCACCGCCGGATCGTCCTGGCCCTGGCCGGACAGTTCACGGGCGCGCCATTCGAGGTCGATGCCGACCACGTCGTACATGCGGAACGGCCCCATGGCGAAACCGAAGCCCTGCAGCGCCGTATCCACCTGATGCGGCCAGGCGCCTTCGAGCAGCAGCATGCGCGCCTCGCGCACGTAGGTGTGCAGCATGCGGTTGCCGATGAAGCCGTGGCAGTTACCGGCCACCACTGCCACCTTGCCCATGCGCTCGCCCAACTCCCGGGCGGCCTGCAACACGGCCGGCGCAGTCCTGCCACCACGGACGATTTCCAGCAGTTTCATGATGTGCGCCGGGCTGAAGAAGTGCAGACCCAGGACCGATTCCGGTCGCGTGGTGACCGCAGCGATAGCGTCGACATCCAGCGCCGAGGTGTTGCTGGCGAGGATGGCGCCAGGCTTCAGCACCGCGTCCAGCTCGCGGAAGATGCGCTGCTTGAGTTCGAGGTTCTCGTACACCGCCTCGATCACCAGGTCGGCGTCGGCCAGGGCCGCATAGCCGTCCACTGCCTCGACGCGCACTCGTCGTGCCGCGGCTTCGGCCGAATCGATACGGCCCTTGGCGACATTGTGCGCCCAGGTCTGCTCGGCCATCTCCAGGCCCTGCTCGACCATCTGCGGGTTGTTGTCCAGCCACAGCACACGCAGGCCGGCATTGGCCAGACTGATGACGATGCCACGGCCCATGGTGCCGGCGCCGATCACGGCGGCACAGCGAAGCGGCGAGACGACTTGAGTCATTGCTGTTCCTCTAGAGAACCAATAGAAAAGCTTGGGTCACGATAAGCAAGCCGCTACTATTTTTGAAATTTAGTCTTGTGATACGACGTATTCAGCAGATGAATTTCAGCAACTTCGACCTCAACCTGCTGCGCGTACTGGACGCCCTGCTGCGCGAACAGAACGTCTCGCGCGCCGCCGAACGCCTGTCCCTGAGCCAGCCGGCGGTGAGCAATGCGCTCAATCGGCTGCGTGAACTGCTCGGCGATCCGCTGCTGGTGCGCGCGGGCCGGCGCATGCAGCCGACACCTCGGGCGCTGGCGCTGGAGGCGCCGATCCGCAGCGCCCTGCGTCAGCTGGAACAGAGCCTGAGCGCTGGCGAGGCCTTCGAGCCGGGTGAAAGCCGCCAGCGCTTTCGCATTGCCGTTACCGACTACGTCGAGCTGGTATGCATGCCACGCCTGCTCGACCGTCTGAGCCAGAAGGCACCGGGCATCGGCATCGACATTCGCCACCTCAGCCCGAGCCTGCCGACGGAGGCGCTGGACAAGGGCGAGCTGGACCTGGTGCTGGGCCGTTTCGACGAGATACCCGCACGTTTCGCCCGCCGCCACTGGATGAGCGAGACGCTCAAGCTGGCGGTGCGCCGCGAGCACCCGTTGCTGCGCCAAGGCCATCTGGATCTGGAGACCTTCCTGCGCCTGCGTCACCTCTGGGTACACGGCGGGCAGACCCGCGGCATGGTCGATCAGTGGTTGGGGGAACAGGGGCTGTCGCGGCAGATCCTCTACACCACGCCGAACTACCTGCAGGCGGCGCATATCGTCGCCGGCAGCGAACTGGCAGCGGTGCTGCCCACCGCACTGGCCCGCCATTTCGCCACGCTGCTGCCGCTGCAACTGTTCGATCTGCCCTTCACCCTCGGGCCCTTCCACCTCGAAGTCGTCAGCCTGACGCAGCGCCAGCGCGACGCCGCGCTGCAGTGGCTGATCGAGGAAATCGTCGCAGTGGCCACCCCCTAGGGTGTCGCGGGGCCGACACAGGCCGTGCACACCGGCCACTCTTCGATCTACGGTGGTGCAGCACAGCCTACCTCTCGACTTGGCGATCGGCGCGGCCACCCAGGTACCAACCGAGCACACCCCATAGCGCGGCGCAAAGCGCACCGACCATGGCCACCAGCCAGGCCCCGTGGCCAAGCATGTCCAGCCCTGCCTTGGCCCAGCCACTGAGGGCATCGCCGCCGCGATAGACCACGGTATCGATGAAATTCTTCGCCTTGTACTTGCTCTCGGCATCGAGCGGGGCGAAGAGCATTTCCCGCCCCGGCCGGACGAAGGCGTATTCACCGATGCGCCGAACGATCATCAGCCCCGCCAGCATGGCGAAGGTCGGCGCCAGCGCCAGGCCGACAAAGCCCAGACAGACCAGCGCCGGCACCAGCGACAGCAGCACGCGTACGCCGAGCTTCTGCGCCACCCTGCCGGTGATGAATACCTGAGTCGCCAGGGCACCGGCCTGCACGACGAAATCGATCACGCCGAACACCTTCACCTGCGCGGCACGATCCGGGAACAGCTCGGCCACCAGGCGCGCCTGCTCGAAGTAGAGAAAGGTGCTCACCGAAGTGAGTAGCAAAATGAACGCGCCGATACCCAGCAGGTAACGCGAACCGAGCATACGCGTCAGCCCGCTGAACGGATTGCCCGGCACCGGCCTGCGCGGGCTCTCGCTGGGTACCGCCCCAGCTCGTCCGGCACCCTGGCGCTCGCGCCAGTCCATCAGATAGCGCTTGAGCACCATGGCCGCGCCGAGCAGCACCGCGGCAATCAGCATCAGCCCGGACTCGCCGATAGCGCCGATCAACAAGGCGCTCAGCAGCGGCCCGCACAGCCCGCCAACGCTGGCGCCCGCGGCGATGAAGGCGAACAGCCGGCGCGCCTGGGCGCCGTCGAACACATCGGCCATCAGGCTCCAGGCCACCGAGACGACGAACAGGTTGTAGACCGAGATCCATACGTAGAACACCCGCGCCAGCCACACGCTGTCGTGATCGATGCGAAACAGCAGGACGAAGACCAGCAGATTGAGGCAGAAAAAGCCGTACACCCAGTCGATGAAGTGAATGCGCGGGACTTTCGAATTGAGCCAGGCGAACAGCGGCACCGCCAGCAGCATCACCACGAAGGTGGCGGTGAACAGCCACTGCAGGTTGTTCACCCCGCCGGTGATGCCCATCGCCTCACGGATGGGCCGCAGCATGAAGTAGCCGGCGAACAGGCAGAAGAACAGGGTGAAGCCAGCCAGAACGGCCGCCAGCTCCTCACCTTCTGCATTGATCGCCCGCGCCAGGCGCCGGGTCAGCGCCTGCATCTCAGGCGAACAACTCGATGATGCGCTGGCGCTGCGCCGCGTCAGGCAGGCGGCCCTGACCGGCGAGAATGTTGTCGGCCATGTAACGCGGGTTGGAGGTGGCCGGAATCACCGCCGTCACCGCCGGATTGGCGAGAATGAACTTGAGCATCAGTTGGGCCCAGGAGGTGACATCCAGCTCCACCGCAGCCCAGTCGGGAAGGTTCTTTCCCTTGACCCGATCGAACAGTGCCGCGCGCTGGAAGGGCCGATTGATCAGTACCGCGATGCCCTTGTCGGCGCAGAAGGGCAACAGCTCGCGCTCGGCGTTGCGCTCGCCGATGGAGTAGTTGAACTGGACGAAATCCACCGGCTCCCGGCGCAACACCTCGAGCAGGCGTTCATGGGCGGAATCGAGATAATGCGTCACGCCGACGTAGCGTATCCGGCCCTGCTCCTTCAGCTCGCGCAACAGACCCAGCTGAGTGCGGGTGTCCTGCAGGTTGTGCACCTGCATCAGGTCGATGGTGTCGGTCTTGAGCGCGGCGAAGCTGGCCTCGACCTGCCGCTCACCTGCCGCGCGCCCGGAGGAGGACACCTTGCTGGCCAGGAACAGTTTCTTGCGCATGTCGCCCTCTGCAGCCAATGCACCACACACGGCCTCGGCTCGTCCGTAGCTGGGCGCGGTATCCACCAGACCGGCGCCACCGTTGACCAGCGCCTGCAGCACCTCGCGCAAGGGCTGTAGCGCCTCATCGGTCATCGCCACATCGTGGGTGCGCGACGTACCCAGACCGATCACCGGTAGCAGTTCACCACTGCTGGGAATCGCCCGACTCAGCAAGGTGCCGGAAGCGAAGGCGGATGATGGCAACCAGGGCATCAGGGCGGCCAATGCCGCCAGGCTGGCGCTACCGTGCAGGAATCGACGACGACTGGGCATGGCATGGCTCCGCTGACAGTGACCGGTTGGTTATAGGCACTGACCACGCTCAGACCAAGAGGTTACAGCCGCTGCTGTCAGGTATCGGGGTAACGGAACAGGCCGGTGAAACACCTGCAGCCCGGCTATGACGGGAGAAAGAGGGGAAATGCAGCAGGCTGCGGACGCAATATCCGGTAACCAAAAACGCCGCTGCGCCAGGCGGGATAACGGCGCAGCGGTCGGGAAACGGTTGTCAGGCCGCGCGCGTGGCGGACTCGCTGATCAGCATGCCGTGGGACACCAGATAGCAGCGGCTACCGTTGCGTAGCGTCATGGGGCTGCGACTGGCGATGACCCAGCCTTTGCTCAATAACTGCTCGATATGGGCACGCAGTGCGGGCAGGTGGCGCTGTTCCTTCATGGCCGACTCCTCAGGTGATGGGTGACGCTGCACCCACTGGCTCATCCGTGACACAGATCGCAAAATGGTAGTGGCGCAATGCCAGGAAAGAAAGCGGCGCGATTGTGCAATTTCTTGTAGGACATTCGCTATAGCCAGCGCCGGATCAGGGCTGCGCCAACACGCCTTGCTGCTCGCCCTGAGGGGCGGAAAACACCAGATGATCGTCCTCGAGATTGCCGTAACGCAGCTGCGCCAGATCGAAGAGATAGTTCTGATGCAACTTCCAGGGCACCCGATCACCCTGCGCCGGCAGCAGGTGTGAAGCCCGCTCGATATAGCCCGATTGCAGATCGAGAAACGGCTCCGGCCGCGCCAGACCGTCGGTGTCGCGCGGGGTTACCTGACGCATGCCGATGGCGTCCATGTGGCGGATCAGGCGGCAGAAGTACTCGCTGGAAAGATCGGCCTTGAGCGTCCAGCTGGCATTGGTGTAGCCCATCACCACCGCCAGATTGGGCAGATCACGCAGCATGATGCCGCGATAGCCCATGCTTTTCGGTGCCTCGAAGGGCGTGCCATCGATACTCACGGCGATGCCACCGAACAACTGCAACTGCAGACCGGTGGCGCTGACGATCACGTCGGCAGCCAGCTCCTCGCCGCTTTTCAGGCGGATGCCCTGAGCGGTGAAACGCTCGATCTCGTCGGTCACCACCTGCGCCTTGCCCTGGCGCAGCACGCGGAACAGATCACCGTCGGGCACCGCACAGACGCGCTGGTCCCAGGGCTTGTAGCGGGGGCTGAAATGGCGCAGATCGACCCGTTCACCCAGTTGCCGCCGCACCAGCCCCAGCAGGACCCGCCGCACCAGGTTCGGAAAGCGCCTGGCCAGTTTGTAGAACACCAGCTGCAGGGTCACGTTGCGCCCGCGCGCCAGGCGATATACCCAGGTTTCCGGCAATACCCGCCGCAGTGCGTTGGACAGCGCATCGCGCTGCGGCAGGTTGATCACGTAGCTGGGCGAACGCTGCAGCATGGTGACCTGCGCCGCGCGCTCGGCCAGTGCCGGTACCAGGGTCACGGCGGTGGCGCCGCTGCCGATCACCAGGATGCGCTTGCCGCTGTAATCGAAGCCCTCGGGCCACAGCTGCGGATGAATGAACGTGCCCCGGTAATCCTCGCGTCCAACGAACTCGGGGGTGTAGCCGGCCTCATAGCGGTAGTAGCCGGTGCACATCATCAGGAACTGGCAGCTCAGACGCAGCGGTTCGTCCTCGTCGCCGCGCTGCACCAGCAACTGCCAGGTGGCGCTGGCACTGCACCAATCCGCGTTGAGCACCTTGTGCCGATAACGAATCAGCCCATCGACGCCATGTTCACCTGCGGTTTCCTCGATGTAGCGGCGGATCGAAGGGCCGTCGGCAATGGCGTGTGGGTCGCTCCAGGGCTTGAAGTTGTAGCCGAGGGTGTACATGTCCGAGTCGGAGCGGATACCCGGATAACGAAACAGATCCCAGGTACCACCGAGTGCTTCTCGGCCTTCGAGAATGGCCAAGCGCTTGCCCGCGCAATGGCGCTGCAGATGGCAGGCGGCGCCGACACCGGAAAGGCCGGCACCGATGATCAGGACATCAAGATGTTCCACGGACATGGCGCACGCTCACGCAACTCGGGCAATGAGCATCACCTTAGTCCATGCGCTCGTCATTCGATCGTTAGTGTGGCCGAACGGCTCGCCCACCGTGCTTCCGACACAGTCTGGCCAATGCGACTGGCTTGCCGGGCCCCGGCAGCGCTAAGCTGTCGCCATGACCACGCCATACCTGACCCCGCTTCAGACCAGCAGCACGGATGCCGCCAACGGACTGCGCATCGGTGGCGACTGGACGCTGGCCCATTACAGCCGACTCGAACCTCAGGTCCTGGCCCTGCGCGAACGCCTGCACGGCCAGGAAAGCATCGACCTCGACGAACTCGCCGCGCTGGATACCGCCGGCGCTGCGCTGCTGGTGGAACTGCTGGGCAGCGAACGCCTGCGCCAACTGGCGCAACAGGACACCCTGAGCACCGAGCGCCGCGCCCTGTTGCTGGCAGTGGCAGACGCCATGGCAGGCACTGCGCCGGTGCAGGAACACGCCACGCCTTCGGCACTGCGCGAGGTACTCGGGCATATCGGCGAAGTGGTCGAAAGCCTGTGGTGCCAGGGCCGTGCGCTGCTCGGGTTCATGGGCCTGACCCTGACCAGCATGCTGGCGATACTGATACGCCCGGCACGTTGGCGCCTGACCTCACTGGCGGTCCATCTGGAGCAATGCGGGCTCAACGCCGTGCCCATCGTCGCGCTGCTGACCTTCCTGGTCGGCGCCGTGGTGGCCTTTCTCGGCGCCACCATCCTCGCCGACTTCGGTGCCAGCATCTACACGGTTAACCTAGTCGCGTTCTCCTTCCTGCGCGAATTCGGTGTGCTGCTCACCGCCATTCTCATGGCCGGGCGCACCGCCAGCGCCTTCACCGCACAGATCGGCTCGATGAAGGCCAACGAGGAAATCGACGCCATCCGCACCCTCGGCCTGAGCCCGGTCGAACTGCTGGTGCTGCCGCGGGTGTTCGCCATGCTCATCGCCCTGCCGATCCTGACCTTCATCGCCATGCTCAGCGGCATGCTCGGTGGCGCGCTGGTCTGTGCACTGAGCCTGGATATCTCGCCGACCATGTACCTGTCGATCCTGCAGGACAGCGACTTGCTGCAGCACTTGCTCGTCGGCCTGCTCAAGGCCCCGATCTTCGCGTTCCTGATCGCCCTGATCGGCTGCCTGGAAGGCTTCAAGGTCAGCGGCAGCGCACAATCGGTGGGCGAGCACACCACCTCGGCGGTGGTGCAGTCGATCTTCGTCGTCATCCTGCTCGACGCCCTGGCGGCATTGTTCCTGATGGAGATGGGCTGGTGAGTCAGGCAACCGTCATCGAGGTACGCGACCTGTGCAACCAGTTCGGCACACAGGTGGTGCATCAGCATCTGAACTTCGACCTCTATCGCGGCGAAATCCTCGGCGTGGTGGGCGGCTCGGGCACCGGCAAGTCCGTGCTGCTGCGCAGCATCGTCGGCCTGCGCCAACCCAATGCCGGCACCGTGCGGGTGTTCGGCGAAGAGCTGCTGAGCCTGCCAGCCGAGCGGCGTTCGCAACTGGAGCGGCGCTTCGGCGTGCTGTACCAGCGCGGCGCGCTGTTCTCCTCGCTGACCGTCAGCGAGAACATCGCCCTGCCACTGATCGAGCACGCCGGTCTGACGCGCGCAGCAGCCGAACGCCTGGCCAGGGTCAAGATCGCCCTCGCCGGCCTGCCGCAGGATGCCGCCGACAAATACCCCAGCTCGCTGTCCGGCGGCATGGTCAAGCGCGCGGCACTGGCCCGCGCCCTGGCACTGGACCCGGACATCCTGTTTCTCGACGAACCCACCGCCGGCCTCGACCCGATTGGCGCGGCGGCCTTCGACCAGTTGATCCGCACCCTCAGCGACAGCCTGGGCCTGAGTGTATTTCTGGTCACTCATGACCTGGATACGCTCTACAGCATCTGCGACCGGGTCGCGGTGCTGGCCCAGAAGAAGGTGCTGGTGGCCGACCGCCTGGACGTGGTGGCCGCCACCGACGATGCCTGGATTCAGGAATATTTTCACGGCCCGCGTGGACGCGCAGCCGCACAGACCGCTGCGGCGGCAGGGAGTCAATGAATGGAACCCAGAGCCCATCACGTGCTCATCGGCTTATTCACCGTACTCACGGTGAGCGCTGCGCTGCTGTTCGGCCTCTGGCTGAACAAGACCGGGGCCGATCGTGCCGTCACCGACTACGAAGTGATCTTCAACGAAGCGGTCACCGGCCTGTCGCAGGGCAGCGCCGTTCAATACAGCGGCATCAAGGTCGGTGACGTGATCAGCCTTGGCCTGGATCCCGACGATCCGCGTACCGTGCGGGCGCGCATCCGCATCGTCGGCAACACACCCATCAAGCAGGACACCCGCGCCCGCCTGGCGATCACCGGCATCACCGGCCTGGCCGTGATCCAGCTGTACAGCGGCAGTCCGGAAAGCCCGCCGCTCAAGGGCAAGGATGGCGAGCCGGGAATCATCATCGCCGACCGCTCGCCACTGTCGCGGCTGATGGCCAACGGCGAAGACCTGGTGCTCAATATCACTCGCCTGCTCCACCGCGCAAACCGCATGCTCTCGCGCGAGAACGCCGAGCGCGTATCACGCACCCTGGAGAATCTGGAGCAGGCCACCGCCGGCATCGCCGACCAGCGTGACGAGCTGGGCGAAGCGCTGCGCCAGACCAGTGCCGCCACCCGTGAAGCCGCCGCGTTGATGCAGAACGCCAATCAACTGCTCGACAACCAGGGTAGCCAGGTGCTGGAAAGCGCCGAACGCCTGATGGTCTCGCTGGAGCGCAGCAGTCGCACCATCGAGGAGCTGCTACAGAGCAACCGCAGCGCGCTGGACAGTGGCATGCAGGGCGTCGGCGAGCTCGGCCCCGCCATCAGCGAACTGCGCGACACCCTCGGCGCCCTGCGCGGCTTCTCCCGTCGCCTGGAGCAGGACCCCACCGGCTACCTGCTGCGTAACGACAGCATCAAGGAGTTCCAACCATGAAGCGCCTGTCCCTGCTGCTGGCCGCCGGCCTGCTCGGCGCCTGCTCGATCCTGCCGCAGAGCGAACCACTGGATATCTACCTGCTGCCGGGCGCCGCCCTGCCGGCGCAAACCCAGCGCGTCGACTGGTCGCTGCGGGTGAACAGCCCGGTCAGCAACCAGCTGCTCGACGGTACGCGCATCGTCGTGCTGCCCGAGCCGGGTCGGGTCAACACCTATCAGGGGGTGCGCTGGAGCGAGCGCACGCCGCAGCTGCTGCGCGGCCGCCTGCTCGATGCCTTCCACGACGACGGGCGGATTCAGGCGCTGAGCAACGAGGAGCAGCGCCTGCAGGCCGATCTGGAACTGGTCAGCGACCTGCGCAGCTTCCCTAGCCAGTATCGCGACGGCATTCCCGAGGCGCTGATCCAGCTCGATGCACGCCTGGTCGATGCACGCGACCAGCGTATCCTCGCCAGCCGCCGCTTCAGCGTCAGCCAGCCGGCGGGTGATACCTCGGTTGCCTCCGTGGTGGCTGCGTTCGGCCAGGCGGGGGATCGATTGTCCCGCGAGCTGGTGGACTGGACGCTGGCCGAAGGGCAACGCAGCCGCTGAACCGAACGGAGGACAGGGCTAGCAACCGTAGGGTGGACATGCCGAAGGCTTGTCCGCCACTTGCCAACGATCTCAATCACCGCCTGGCACCCTCAACTCGCTATCTCCCGCCCAATCCAGCGAATACGAGCCTTCGCGTACAGCACGATGAAAGCTGGAATATGGCCAGTCCCGCACACGCTCAACCCAGCCATGTTTAAGCGGATTGATGTGGATGTAGTCGAAATGTCGATTCCAATCCTCTTGATCCCTGATCAGATGCTCCCAATAGCGCCGCTGCCAGATGCCCCGCTCACGTCGCGAACCTGGCTCATGCCTCACGGGCAAACCTCGACAGAAAAGTTGTTTGATCACCATCCAGCGCTTGGCGAAATTGCTGTCGCCAGGCGGCAATGTCCACAGGCAGTGCATATGTTCCGGTAAAACCACCCAGGCATCGATAGTGAAAGGATGGCGCTCCTTGGTGGTAGCCACGGCATGCCGTAGCAAATCGATCTCGTGAATCAACAGATCGCTCTGGCGATCCTGCAGATTGACGGTAAAGAAATAAGACCCGCCCGTAATCCAAACTCGCCGGTAATTCGGCATAGCCACATTCCTTGTGTATGCGGAGAAATCATAGGGCGGACATGCCGAAGGCTTGTCCGCCAGCCCCAAGCGGTGGACAAGGCTTCGCCATGTCCACCCTACCCTCACCGAACTGATCAATCGCCCCCGGTTGCCGCAAGCCAGGCACGCACCTCGGCGTAGGGGTAATCCTCCAGCGCGGCAAAGCCGGCCAGCTGGCGCGCCTTGAGCTTGGTCAACAACGGTGTGGTCACGCCGCAGAGAAAGCGCGTCAGGCACTCGCGGCTCGGCCTGTGGCCCGCGTGCTGCTGGTGCTTCTCGACGAAGGCAGCGCACAGCGCCTGCGCATCGCGGCCTTGCAGAGAGGGCAATTCGGGCGGTTGTGGCAACGTGGCGACCTGTCCTCGACACACCGAACAGTGCCCACAGCGCTCCGGCGCCTGCGCATCGCCGAAATACAGCGCCAGGCGCCGGCTCAGGCATTCGCGGCTCTCGAACAGCGCGAGCATGGCCTGGATACGGGCGATCTCGCTGGCTTCATGGGCGCGGAAGTGTGCGTGCAGATCATTGGCCAGGGCTTCGACCTCGAAACCGCCATCGAGCACGGCGTAGACCTCGGTCATCTGCTTGCTTTCCAGCTCCAGCCAGCCCTTCTCCTGGAAGTAATCCAGCGCCTTGACCACCCGCGCGCGCTCGGCGCCATGGTCGCGATACAGCACATCGAAATCCAGGGTGTTCCAGGTCCTCGCACGCCGCGAGCTGCCCAGGATGGCCTCGACGAACTGACGTCGCTCGCCCTCGAACTGCGCCAGCAACGCCGCGTCGTCCAGCAACAGCTTGAAGCGGTACTCGGCGAAGTAGGCGTAGCGCGGCGCGATGATGCCGCGCAGTTCAAGCTGCACCAGCAGGGTCTTGAGCGGCAGCGCGCGGATATTGCTCAGCTCCGACAGTTGCCCGAGCATCAGCTCCCATTGCCCGCCCGTGCCGACCGCACGCAGGTCGGTGAGCACGGCAAGAATCCCGTCGAGCTCCGGCGTATCGCCATAGACGAAGTTCTCCAGCACGCTGAGCCCGTCGCGGCTGGCCAGCACCAGGCAGTCCGAGGCCTGGCCGTCACGGCCGGCGCGACCGATTTCCTGGCTGTAGTTTTCCACCGACTTGGGCAGGTCGAAGTGCACCACGTTGCGGATATCGCGCTTGTCGATGCCCATGCCGAAGGCGATGGTGGCGACGATGCATTGCAGCTCGCCAGCCATGAAGCGCCGCTGAATCGACTCGCGCACGTCATGCGCCATGCCGGCGTGGTAGGCGCTCACCGCCAATCCCTCTCGCGCCAGTCGCTCGGCGACCTGCTCGGCGGTTTTCTGCTGGGTGACGTAGACGATGCTCGCCTGGCCGCGACGCGGCGCCAGCCATTGCTGCAGACGCTGCAACTTGGCGCCGCCAGGCACCGGCTCGACCAGCAGGTTGAGGTTGGCGCGGTAAAAGCCGGTGGTGACCACATCCGGCTCGGCGATGGCGAATTTCTCGCGCATGTCGGCGATCACCTTGGGCGTGGCTGTCGCCGTGAGCAGCAACACCTGAGCAATGCCGAACTGACGCTGATAGTCGGGCAGCTTGAGGTAGTCCGGGCGAAAGTTGTGGCCCCACTCGGAAATGCAGTGCGCCTCGTCAACCACCAGCAGGGAAATCGGCACCTGAGCGATGAAATTGCGAAAACGCTCGTTCTTCAGGCGTTCCACCGAGATCATCAGGATCTTCAGTTCGCCGCTGCGCGCGCGATTCATCACCTCGGCGGCCTGCTCGCGGCTCTGCGCCGAATCGATGCTCGCCGCCGCGATGCCATGGGCATGCAGGAAGGCCAGCTGGTCCTGCATCAGTGCCAGCAGCGGCGAAATGACCACTGTCAGGTGTGGCAGGTGCAGGGCCGGCAACTGGTAGCACAGCGACTTGCCGGAGCCGGTGGGGAAGATCGCCGCCGCCGAACGACCGGCGAGCACGGCACTGATCACCGCTTCCTGACCGGGACGCAGGTGATCGAAACCGAAGACACGTTTGAGGGTGGACATGCGCTGTCACTCCATTGACCGCCGAATGGCCCATGACCATAACGCGGTTAGGTAGGGTGCGCCATGCGCACCGACGTATTGCAGTGCGTAGGGCGGGCTCAGGAGCGCCAGCGAACAGCCCGCCGGCCCTGCCAGGTTCGGCATCGCAACCTGCACCTGGCGCACCAATGGCGTACTGCCTTCGGCGAGTACGCCCTACTCCGCTGTACGTAGCCCGGATGCAATCCGGGAAGGGTCACCGGCCATCCCGGATTGCATCCGGGCTACGCGGCCACCACGCCCACACATGACAAAGCCGCCCGAAGGCGGCTTTGTCAGAGAGCAGGGCTCAGCTTACAGCTGCGGGCCGGCGTTCTTGATGGCGTCGCTGACATCGAACTTCTGGAAGTTGTCGATGAACAGCTTGGCCAGACCCTTGGCGGCTTCGTCGTAGGCATTCTTGTCAGCCCAGGTGTTGCGCGGGTTGAGCAGGTTGGTCTCGACGCCCGGAACCGACTTGGGCACATCCAGGTTGATGATCGGCAGGTGCTCGGTCTCGGCACCGATCAGCGCGCCGCTCTGGATGGCGGCGATCACACCACGGGTGGTGGGGATGTTGAAACGCTTGCCGACGCCGTAGCCACCACCGGTCCAGCCGGTATTGACCAGGTAGACCTTGGAGCCGAAGGCATTGATGCGCTTGATCAGCAGCTCGGCGTAAACGCCGGCCGGACGCGGGAAGAACGGTGCACCGAAGCAGGTGGAGAAGGTCGACTTGATGCCGCCGCCCGAGCCCATTTCAGTGGAACCGACCAGCGCGGTGTAGCCGGACAGGAAGTGGTAGGCCGCCTGCTCGTTGTTGAGGATCGACACCGGCGGCAGCACGCCAGTCAGGTCGCAGGTCAGGAAGACCACGGCGTTCGGCTCGCCGCCCAGGTTCTTCTCGCTGCGCTTCTCGACGTACTCCAGCGGGTAGGCGGCGCGGCTGTTCTGGGTCAGGCTGTCGTCGGCGTAATCGGGAACGCGCTGCTCGTCGAGCACGACGTTTTCCAGCACGGTACCGAACTGGATGGCTTTCCAGATCACCGGCTCGTTCTTCTCGGACAGGTCGATGCACTTGGCGTAGCAGCCGCCTTCGACGTTGAACACCACACCTTCGCCCCAGCCATGCTCGTCGTCACCGATCAGGTAACGCGACTCGTCGGCGGACAGGGTGGTCTTGCCGGTACCGGACAGGCCGAAGAACAGGGTGACATCGCCTTCTTCGCCGATGTTGGCGGCGCAGTGCATCGGCAGCACGTCTTTTTCCGGCAGCAGGAAGTTCTGCACGGAGAACATGGCTTTCTTCATTTCACCGGCGTAGCGCATGCCGGCGATCAGCACTTTCTTGGCAGCGAAGTTGATGATCACGCAGCCGTCGGAGTTGGTGCCGTCACGCTCAGGCACGCACTCGAAGTTGGCGACGTTGAGGATCTGCCACTCGGCCTTGCCAGCCTGGTTGTAGGTGGTCGGGTTGATGAACAGCTGACGGCCGAACAGGTTCTGCCAGGCGGTCGCGGTGGTCATCTTGACCGGCAGGTAATGCTCTTCGGCAGAACCGACGTGAACGTGGGAGACGAAGTGCTCCTGGGCGTCGTTGAACGCGGCGACGCGATCCCACAGGGCGTCGAACTTGTCGGCCGGGAACGGACGGTTGATGGCGCCCCAGGCGATCTGCGCCTCGGTGCTCGGCTCCTGAACGATGAAGCGATCAGCCGGCGAGCGGCCAGTGCGATGACCAGTACGTACGACCAGCGCGCCATTGGCGGCCAGTTCCCCTTCACCACGGCGAATGGCTTCTTCGACCAGTTGCGCGGCGCTGATGTCGGTGTACACGGCGTTGTTGGCTTGCGTCATGAGGGTCCCCGTCGGCCACTGGCCGAGTCTTCCGAACGTTGTGTAGTGCAGGGGCAACTGCACTACACGGTAAAAAAGTCGCGGGAGTATGCCAGAAAAGCGAACTGCTTGGCATCCTCCGATCTGATAGAGAACGGCTATCGTTCAGAAAAGTTCATCAATGTCGTGTATGCGACGGTGCCTCGCTGCCAGCCCCGGCGAACAGCTGGGCGATATCGGCAGCGTCGAATGCATAACGCTCGTTACAGAACTGGCAATCGATCACCACGCTGCCACCCTGCTCGGCCAGCAGCAGCTCGGCATCGGCCTGACCGAGGCTGGCCAAGGCGCTGGCCGAGCGCTCGCGCGAGCAACTGCAGCGAAACTCCAGCGGCTGCTCGTCGAACAGGCGCACGTTGTCTTCGTGGTAGAGACGATGCAGCAGGGTCGGGTTGTCCAGGCCGAGCAGCTCTTCGGCGCTCAGGGTGTCGGCCAGGGTCAGCACGTGGTTCCAGCTCTCGGCGCGCGCCTCGGGCTCGATCTGGTGATGCGGCGGCAGCTGTTGCAACAGCAGGCCGCGCGCACGCTGGCCGTCGGCCTTGAGCCAGAAGCGCGTCGGCAACTGCTCGGAGCTGGCGAAGTAGTTGGACAGGCACTCGGCCAGGTCGACGCCATCCAGGTCGACGATGCCCTGGTAACGCTGGCCCCGGGTCGGATCGATGGTGATCGCCAGCACGCCATTGGGCATCAGGCTTTGCAGGTCGGCATCGGCGCCGATCTGCTCGGCTTCATAGCGGGCGATACCGCGCAGTTCACGTGCGCTGGAGCATTCCACCATCAACAGCGACAGCGGGCCTTCGGCGCGCGCCTGCAGCACCAGCAGGCCATCGAACTTGAGGGTACCGACCAGCAGGGCGGCGGCGGCCATCATCTCGCCAAGCAGTTGCGCCACTGGCTGCGGGTAGGCGTGCTTGGCCAGCACATGAGCGTAGCTTTCGCGCAACGCGACCATTTCGCCCCGCACGTCGGTGTCGTCGAAGAGAAAGCGTTGACTGAAGTCGTTCATGGCGGCTGGCCCAGGGTCTGTAAAAAGGCTGGCGATTTTATGCACAAACGCCATCACAACCAAGGCCCGACCGTCATGTGCGTCTGCTCACACGGCACAAGCCAGGCCCTGAACCTCGACTGAACGAGCGCTCGGCCGCCCTTGCACTGCCACCCGCACTGCCTATCATCCGCGCGCCTGGGGTTGGCCTGTCATAAAACTGCAAAGGGATTTTCCATGTCGAGCACGTTCATCAATCGCCACTGGCACCTACGCGCCATGCTGGTCTGCCATGTCCTGGCCATCGCACTGCTCGTCAGCTGGCTGTGGCAGCCCACACGCGAGTTGTGGGACGCCTTCGATCTGTGGCTGTTCAAGCTGCTCAACGACCCGGTACACGCCGCCGGCCTGTGGGCCAAGATCTGGGCAATCGGCAGCATGCGCCCGGTGGATCTGGGTGTCGGCGTGGTGATGTTGGCGGTGATGCTCAAGGCCGGCCTGGTCTTCCAAGGCCATCAGGTGCGCCGGGCCTTGTTCGCCTTTCTGGTCGCCCTGACGGTGATGCTGCTGATGCGTGTGCTGTTTTCCGACCTGGTCGAGTACATGGGCTGGCAGCACGCCAGCCCGTCGCTGGTGGTAGAAGGCAGCGCCCGCCTGACCGAGATGTTCCCCGCCTGGGAAGAACGCTGGAACCTCAAGGACAGCGCCAGTCGCAGCTTTCCCGGTGATCACGCCTCGGTGCTGCTGATCTGGGCCTATTTCATGAGTTTCTTTGCCCGTGGCTGGCGCCTGCTGCTGGTCTGGGCAATCACTCTGATCGGCATACTGCCGCGCCTGGTGGCCGGCGCCCACTGGGGAGCGGATGCCTTAGTCGGCGGCGTACTCCTCAGCCTGCTGGCTCTGGCCTGGGGTTGCTACACCCCATTGGGTCATCACGCCAGCGAATGGCTGGAGAAGATCACCCTGCCGATCACCTCGCGCCTGGCCAAGCTGCCACTGCTGGGGCGCCTGAGCATCGTCAGCGGACGCTGAAAGAGATCACCTGAATGCTATCCGGGAATGGTCGGTGTGATTTCCCGGATTTCATCCGGGCTTGGCAAGCGCGCTGCACCCGCCGGCCGTAGGGTGCGCCGTGCGCACCAACAGCGGTCGGCGAAGTTTCGGTGCGCACAGCACAGCCTACGGCGAGGTAACGCTATTCGTCCTCATCCGCCCAGGGATGGCGCAAGCCACCTTCCTGCTGTTCATTGAATTGATGAATCTGCCGGCGCTGCTTCTTGCTCGGCCGGCCGTCGGTCTGCATCCCCACGGCGCCAGCCTTGCGCATCGCAGCAGCCTGCTCGCGGCGAGCGATGCTTTCTTCCGTCTCGCGATACAGCAGTTGCGCCTCGGGCGCACCACGGCGGACGCTGGATAATGCCAGCACGACCACGGTGCGTTCGTCGAAACCGGTGCGCAGCACGTATTCGTCGCCGATCCTCGGCTCCTTGCCCGGCTTGCAGCGCTCGCCACGATGATGGACCTTGCCACCTTCTATGGCGGCCTTGCACAGGGCGCGCGTCTTGAAGAAGCGTGCCGCCCACAGCCATTTGTCCAGGCGGATCTTGTCGTCGTCTTTTTCGCTCAATGCTCTTTCAACTCCATAACCATCGCTTCATGCCTGCCCGCCCGTCCCCCACATTCACACCTGCAACGGCGGTGAACATGGCGCAACTCTTCACGTACAGGCAGGTCGGCGGGTGTTTTCAAGTTCCACACCAGCCCCATTCGCTGAAGCACCAAAAGCACCCACCATCCCGGGTCCCACTCGCCCTCATACAACCCCAGTTTTGCAGACCCTGGGAACGCGTGGTGGTTGTTATGCCAACATTCGCCCATTGTCAGCAGGACAGCGAAAGGCACGTTGTAACCCTGCACGCTCGCACCTTCCACGATATGCGCCTGGTCACCATGGCGGTGGGCGAAATGCCCAATCAGCCAATGACCAAATACCCCAGCGGTGACTCGGGCGCAGACACCCCAGAACACCCAACCCCAGCCACCGATAGCAAAGAACAGAAGAGCCCAGGGCAGTTGCTGGAGCATCCAGGTTTTCTGCAGGAAACGATAAACCGGGTCCTCCTCGATCCGTGCCTCAACCAGAATGTCCGGTGGCCGTCTCAGGCGCAATTCACAATGCAATTGCCACCAGGCATCCACCAACGGCGAACGCCGATGGCCAAAGAAATCGTGGCACGCCTTCTGCCGCTGGGCATAGTCGCGCAAATCATGGGTACGCAGCAGACCGAGTGGTCCGCTAAGCCCCACCAGCACGCCGCAATAGACCAGGAAGTATTCCAACCACTTGGGGCACTGAAAGCTTTCGTGGATGAGCTTTCGGTGCATGCCCAACGAATGCCCGCACAGCAAGACGAAAGCAGTCGTCACCACAAACAGCACAAATGCAGACCAACTGAATGTCAGCGTACCGCCAACCAAGGCTCCCAGAGCCATCGTGCTGAACCAGAGCGAACGTATCGGCTCCCAATGAACCTCACCGTTCTCGACGTCCGCACCCAACTGGACTCGGTGATCTTTCAGGCTCTGCGGAAATATATCCATATGTTCCTCCGCCGGGACACCGGCTCATTCAGACGCTTTCTTGGCCTGCGCCTCAGACTCGCGCTTGAGTTGCCCGCCCGTCGGGCAGACCTCAAAAGCAAAACCGAGCAGGGTATTCAGCAAACTCTCGGGGTTAAGCCGGTAAGCCACGAACTGCCCACGTCGCTCGCTTACGACCAATCCGGCTGTCGTCAGTACAGCCAAATGACGGGAAATAGCAGGGGCACTCATCTCGAAGCGACTGGCAATTTCCCCCGCTGTCAGCTCCTGCGCGGAGAGATAGGCCAGTATCTGCCTACGCGGCGTTGAAGCCAGCGCCTCAAAAATCCGATTAGCGTCCATTCGCGCCACCATAATTAACAATTTAGTTAATTGCTTATATGCCTAAAAGAAAAAGGTGACAACTGAATCAAGCAAAAAACATGTGGGCAGGTGCGGTTGTCATACGCCCTGTCTAGAATGCCCATCCAAATACCCTGGAACGCCGCCTTGAAGACTTTCGACCAGCTCAGCGTGATCGGCCTGCGTGAGTGGATCAATCTGCCCGAGCTCGGCATCATCGGCTTGCGCGCCAAGATCGACACCGGAGCCAGCACCTCGAGCCTGCACGCCAGCGATATCCAGACGTTCCAGAAGGACGGCGAGGACTGGGTGCGTTTCACCGCCTACCTCGGTACCCAGGTGCAACGCCGCCATCGCTGCGAGGCGCAGATGGTCTCGGTGAAACGCATCAAGAGCTCCAATGGCCAGGCGCAGAGCCGCTACGTGATCCGCACGCACCTGGCCCTCGGCGATCGCCTGTGGCCGGTCGAGTTCACCCTGGCCTGCCGCAAGACCATGCGTTATCGCGTACTACTCGGTTCCAAGGCGCTGATCACCGGCCAACTGGTGGTCAATCCGGCACTCAGCTATGTGCAGGACAAACCCTCACTCTCCTCGTCCCTTCCAGGTGCCCAATGAAGATCGCCGTGCTGTCGCGCAACCCGCGTCTGTATTCCACTCGCCGTCTGGTGGAGGCCGGTCAGCAGCAGGGCCATGAGATGCAGGTGATCGACACCCTGCGCGCCTACATGAACATCGCCAGCCACAAACCGCAGATCCATTATCGCGGCCAGGCGCTGGAGGGCTTCGATGCGGTGATT